>CAIMNN010000331.1 GCA_903842845.1 uncultured Acidobacteriaceae bacterium
CGTTGGAGCCGGGCAGCGCGAAGTGGTTGAGGTTTGGAACTTCGACACCGTCGACGACGAAGAGATTTTCTGTCGGGTGCCCGCCGCGGACGAGCAGTTCGTTACTCATGTCGGAGCTCTTCACTACGCCCGGCATCACTTGCAGATAACGGGTGAAGTCACCGAAGGTACCGGCGGCCTGCTGCATCTCGCGCTGTGCGATGACGGCGGTCGGTTGAACTGCTTCAAGCGCAAGATTGTTTTCCGCTTTTACTTCGACAGTGGTGGTTACGCGCGGAAGTTTGGGAGTAGTGTTCTGCGCGCAGGCGATGATTGCCCAGCTTGCTGTTATTACGAATCCAATAACTCGAATGTGCCCCGTCATGTGAGTCAGTCCTTTATTGAGGCAAAGCTCCGCCATCTAGGGTGCGCGGCCTCGTTCGCGCGCCACCGGCGATTTTCATTTGTTTGTTTTGCTTGTGGCGTCGTTGACGTTTGCGCCACTCTTTGAGGAATCTAATGTGAGTATGCGTCCACTTTGTTGATGTGTAAATATCTCAACTGTTTACAACGTGGTAATAGACGCTGTATGGATTCAAGTCATTATTTGCTCACATCAGCGGGCGGGCAGGTTCTACCATGCAACCATGAACTGGATTCTGTGGGCGCTGCTCTCAGCGTTGTTTGCCGCGATGACGGCGATACTGGCCAAGCTGGGCGTGGCGCATCTTGACCCGAACCTGGCCACGGCGATTCGCACGACGGTTGTAGTGCTGTTTGCGTGGACGATTGCGCTGCTGACGAACCGGCAAAACATTGTGAGCGTGCTCGACAGGAAGACGTTACTCTATCTGACGCTCTCAGGGTTGGCGACTGGTCTATCATGGCTTTGTTATTTTCGTGCGTTGCAGATGGGGCCAGCTTCGCGCGTTGCGCCGCTGGATAAACTATCAGTGCCGCTGGTGCTGTTGTTCAGCTGGCTGCTGCTGGGTGAGAAGATCACGCCGCTGGTTATCGTTGGCGGGCTACTGATCACTGCCGGCGCGTTGTTGGTTGCGATAGCATGACGCGCGCCTGAGCTCAAGTACAATCACACAAATACTCTTTGATGGAGCGGGAAATTTTGACCGAGCCACAACCAACTGCGCGGCTCAAGAAGATACTCGGGCTGAGCTTCGGGCTTGCCGTAATCTTTGGCGGTACGGTGGGCGTTGGAATTTTGCGCATGCCGGGAGTGATTGCGGCGCAGCTGGGTTCGCCGGGGCTCATCGTATTTATATGGGTTGTGGGCGCGCTGTACGCGTTGCTTGGCGCGAACTCGGTGGCAGAGCTGGGTTCGATGATGCCGCAGGCCGGTGGATTTTATATTTACTCGCGCCGTGCGTTCGGGCCCGCTGCGGGTTTTGCGATGGGCTGGGCGGACTGGCTGAACAACTGCGCGGTTGTGGCGTATGCGGCGGTGACGGCGGCTGAATATTTGACCCGATTGCTGCCGCTGCCGAATTTGATCGTGTCGGCGCTTGCGCTGCTGGCCGCGTTTTGCACGTTGCACTGGTTTGGAATTCAACTGGGCAGTCGCGTGCAACAAATAACGAGTTCACTCACGGCGATAGTTTTTCTGGTGCTGGCTGTGGGATGTTTTTTGCATCCAGCCGCGCAGCAGGTCGCGCCGCATCTTGGCATTGCGGGGTTGCATGGATGGAAGATGCTTGTGCCGCTGGTTGCAGCGCTGCGTGCGATTGTTGTGACGTATGACGGATGGTACGAGGCGATTTATTTTACTGAAGAGGACACAAACGCCGCGCGGAACTTGCCGCGCGCGATGATGGGCGGGGTTGCGATCGTGCTGGCGCTTTACCTGATCATGAACCTCGCGTTTTTGCGCACGCTGCCGATGGGGCAGCTTGCGGCGAGCGACCTGCCTGCGGCTGACGCGGCGCAGAGAGTTTTTGCGGGGCCGCTGGCGGCGATCAGCGGAAACTTTGTGACGCTGCTTGCGTTGTTGACGCTGCTGAGTTTGATGAATGCGGTGCTTTTGGGCGCGCCGAGAATTTTGGTTGGTCTGAGCCGCGACGGGCTTTTCACGCGTCACGCGGCCGATGTTGCTGAGGGCGGCACGCCGCGCGTGGCAACCATGCTTTCGGCGGCGATGATTGCGCTGTTCATTGTGAGCGGAAAGTTTGAAGAGTTGATAGCGATTGCGGCGATACTTGTAGCGGCGATGTACTGCGTGAATTATGTTGCGCTGATAGTGCTGCGCTTGCGCGAACCTACCGCCGAGCGGCCGTATCGCGCCTGGGGTTATCCGGTGACGACGCTGTTGGTGCTGGCTGGTTCGCTGGCGTTTTTGATTGCGGCGGTTCACGATGATGCCGCGAGTTCGTGGCGCGCGACGGTATTGCTGGCGCTGGCTGCGCCGGTGTACTTGATTCTGCGCGTAAGGAACCGGGTGGCTGCAAATTAAAATCAGATATTGAGCGAGGAGAAATAATGTTCAAGCGCGCTATCGTTCGCCGTCCGGCGAGCAACTTTGCCGATGGCCTGACCACAGTGGATTTTGGTGTGCCGGATTTTGATTTGGTGTTGAAGCAGTACGACCGTTACTGCGCGGCGCTGGAGGAGAGCGGGCTTGAGTTGACACGCTTGCCAGAGGACGAAGCACATCCGGATTCGACATTTGTTGAAGACACGGCAATCATCACCGAGCGCGGCGCGATACTGATGCGTCCCGGCGCTGCAAGCCGCGAGGGCGAAACGCGATCGATGCTGCCGGTGTTGGAAGGGATCTTCGGAGCGATTCCGAAGATCGTCGCGCCGGGAACGGTGGATGGCGGCGATATCGGCGAGGCCGGCGAGCATTACTTTATCGGCATCTCGCACCGGACGAACGAAGAAGGCGCACGGCAGTTGGCGGAGCATCTGGCAAAGCTTGGTTACACTTCGTCGACGGTCGACATTCGCAACATGACGACGATACTGCATTTGAAGAGCGGCATAGCGTGGCTTGGTGGGCGGACGCTGGCGGTGATGGAAGAGATGGCTGCGCGCGCAGAGTTTGCCGGTTGGGAGATTGTTGTTGTTCCGGAGGAAGAGAGCTATGCAGCGAACTGCGTTCTGGTGAACGAGCGCGTTTTTATGGCTGTGGGGTATCCGAAGTTCGAAGCAGAATTGCGCAGGCGCGGGTACAAACCGCTGGTGCTTGAGATGAGTGAGTTCCGCAAGATGGACGGCGGTTTGAGCTGTCTTTCGCTGCGATTTTAAGCGGCGAAATCCACTTGCAGATTCCGGCGAAATGGCGTTCAAATTCCTGTAATATTTATTGAACTGGGAGGCTTTTTCAAGAGCACCGGAGAGAGACAACAATTTGGAGGGCGATGCGTTGAAGCGCACAGCATGCTGCTGTTTTTTACTGAGCATATTTCTGATACTGGGCGCGGCCGAATCGCACTCGCAAACTGCCAGCACGTCTCTGCGTGGCGTTGTGAAAGACCCATCGGGCGCGCTGATTCCCGGCGCAACCATTGAAATCTCAGATAAATCAACCGGCCGCTCGTTGAAGGCGACGACCAGTGCGACCGGCGCTTACATATTCCCGGTAGTTCCGCCTGCACATTATCTTGTCACCGTCAACGCGCAGGGTTTTGCCACGCTCACGCGCAAAGTGGAGTTGCTGGTGAATCAGCCGGCGACGATAGAGTTTCAACTTTCGTTGAGCGCGGACACGGTGACCATCGATGTGAGCTCGACTGCGAGCACGTTGAATTTGACTGACGCGACGATCGGCAACGCCGTCGGAAACATCACAATTGAATCGCTGCCGATGGAAGGGCGCGACCCGGTGTCGCTGTTGAGCTTGCAGCCAGGCGTGTTGTTCATCGGGCAGGCGAGCGAGTCGGCGGACAGTCGCCAGGGCGCGGTTGCAGGCGGACGCTCGGACCAGGGCAATGTGACGCTGGACGGCGTGGACGACAACGACCAGGTGGGCGGAACGGCGTTTGCAGGAGTGCTGCGCTCGACGCTCGATTCGACGGAAGAGTTTCGCGTGACGACTTCGAATGCGACGGCGGAGGCTGGGCGTTCGTCCGGGGCGCAGGTCAGTTTGGTGACGAAGTCGGGAACAAACACTTTTCACGGCGCGCTGTACGAGTACTATCGTCCGACGAACACTGTTGCCAACGATTTCTTCAACAAGAACAGCCAGCTCTCCGCAGGTGAGCCGAATGTTCCGCAGAAGTATGTGCAGAATGTTTTTGGCGCGAGCGTGGGCGGACCGATAAAGAAAGACCATTTGTTTTTCTTTTTCAATTACGAGGGGCTTCGCCGCGCAATCGACCAGGTGGTGCAGACGACGGTGCCCACAGCTACATTCATGCAGGGTGAGCTGAGTTACTACGACGCCAGCAACAATCTTGATGTGTTGTCGCCGCATCAAGTGGCGCAGTTGGATGCCGGTTGCACGACTTGTTCGGCGCCGGGCGCGAATGCAAATATTCTCAGCTACTATCAACCGGTGCCACGCGCAACGGGGCAGGCGTCGGGCGACGGCGTGAACACGGGCTCGTATTATTTTCCATCACCTGTGCCGTTCACGCAGAACACGAGCATTCTGAAGGTAGACTGGACGATCAACGCAGCGAACCGGATCTTTGCGCGCGGGAATTTTCAAAAGGACACAACTGCCGGCGCGGAGAATCTGCCCGGCCAACCGCCAGCCAGTTACACCGACGACAACACAAAAGGTTTTGCGCTGGGATACACGTGGACGCCGAGCGCGAGCATGGTGAGCGACCTGCGCTTTGGATATACGCGGCAGGGATACCAGACAACGGGACTTGGAACGGGAGATTACGTCGGCATCTTCGGGTTGACGCAGCCAACTGCGCAGACGCGCCGCACGGTTTTGCATGTGCCTGTCTTCAATCTGACAGAGTCGTTCAGTTGGACGCACAAGTCGCACACGTTTTCGCTCGGCGGAAATTGGCGGATGGTGACCAACGAGCATGGAACCGACGCCAACTCCTACAACACGGCGAGCACGAATTACGCGTGGGCGGCATCGACGACGCTGCCTGACCCGAGCGCGATAGGCATGCCGACGGTGCAGAACACAGGCTTCTACAACTCGTATATGGAAGCCTATGCAACGTTGATGGGCACGGTGCCTTACCTGACCGATGTGAGCAACTACAAGGTGACATCGCCAACGAGTGCGACATTGCTGAGCGACGGAACGTTCATCACTCGCAGCTTCAGGGCGAACGAGTTTGAATATTATTTGCAGGATAGTTGGCGGGTGCGGCAGAACCTAACCATCACGGCCGGTGTGCGCCACACGATTTTGCAGACGCCGTATGAGACGAACGGACAGCAGGTTTCGCCGACGGTCGACACAGATGCGTGGTACAAGGCGCGCGAGGCTGCGGCGATCAAGGGTGAGGTCGACGAGACGCTGCTCCAGTTTGCGCCGTCGGGCAAGGCGAATCATATGCCCGGCTACTGGCCGAAGCAGAAGTTGAACTTTGCGCCGCGGTTGGGCATCGTGTATGCGCCGAATGCGAAGACGTCGATACGCACCAGCGCCGGAATGTACTTTGACCATTACGGCGAGGGGCTGGTCAACTCATTCGACCAGGAAGGCTCGTTCGGTTTGAGCACGCGCTTCAGCAATCCGGCTGAGAGCCTGGGGTTTGAAGATGCGCCGCGTTTCACCGGCGCGCATGACCTGCCGAATATTCCGCTGCCGACGGGGCCGCAGACGCAGACGTTTCCGTACACGCCACCATCGCTGTTCGGCATCAACTGGGGAATGGACAACCGGTTGAAGACGCCGTATGCGTTTGCGTTCAACTTGTCTTTGCAGCGCGAGCTTCCGCAGGGAATGATCTTTGAAGCGGCGTATGTGGGCCGACTGGGGCGTCATCTGTTGCAGCAGGTCGACCTGGCCGAGCCGGTCGATTACAACGACCCGCAGGGCGGCGGAGATTATTACACTGCGGCGCGTCAGCTCTCCGCGCTGGTTGACCAGAACAGCGGCGGGCCGGCGACGGTTCCGACGATCCAGTATTTTGAGGACGTCTTCCCGTACATGCAGAACTTCGACGGTGGGAACGAGAGCGCGACGCAGGCGATCTACAACAACGAGTGGGCGCCGTACCGCTACACAAACGGCGAGACGACATCGATAGCAGACCTGGATTTTTACTGCGTGAATCGGCAGACGAATGTGAACTACAACTGCCCCCAGAATTCGCCGAACGGGCAGTCGCGCTTCTGGCAGCCGCAGTTTGCGTCTTTGTATGCGTGGGATTCGATAGGGACCAGCTCTTATCACGCGCTGCAACTGACGGTGCGGCATCCGAAGAAGCATGGGTTAACCTTTGATTTCAGTTACACGTTTTCGAAGTCGCTCGACATGAGCTCCGGCACCGAGCGCAATAACGAGCTGAGCGGCAACCTCGACAGCCAGTTTGCATGGTCGGCCATCCAGAACACATGGAACCCGAAGTTGAACAAGGGCGTCTCCGACTTTGATACGCGCAGCTTGATTACCTCTGACTGGGTTTATGAACTGCCGGTTGGGCGCGGGCGTCAGTTCCTCAGCCACGCGAATGCGATTACCGATGCAATCCTAGGCGGCTGGCAGTATGCGGGGCTGGGGCGTTGGACGAGCGGATTGCCATTCAGTTTCTACTCGCCGGCGTACTCGACCGACTGGCAGTTGCAGGGCTTCGGCGTGCAGGTTGCGCCGGTGAAGTTCCGCAAGCACATGGTCAATGGGTTGCCGCAGATACTCGACGATGCGTCGTCAATCAACAACGGAGTCTTCAGCGGAACGCCGGTGCGCTTGCCGTATGCGGGCGAAGCGGGGCAGCGTAATGCGTATCGCGGCGATGGCTACTTCGACATCGATTCAACTTTGGAGAAGAGCTGGAAGTTCGGCGACTGGGCGACGATGAAGTTTGCCGCCGAAGTTTACAACGTGACCAACACGCCGCGTTTTGACACCAGCCCGGCGAGCCTGAACCAGGCGCTGACGAACGGAACGCTGGGAATTTACGGCGTCACGTTGACCACATACCGGCGCATGCAGTTTGGTTTGAGGTTGGACTTTTAATGATTGACGCGCACAGTGCGGTGTTGCTGGCGCTTGCGCTGGGCGCGGTGGTGGCGCTGATAGTGCTGGTGACAGTGGTGCGGTTGAATCCGTTGTTGACACTGTTGCTGGTGTCGCTGGGGCTGGGGCTTGCCGCCGGTATGGCACCGCAAACGATTGTTCAATCCTTTGAGCAGGGCGCGGGGCAGGTACTAGGCCACATCGCGATAGTTGTTGCGCTGGGCGCAATGCTGGGCAAGATGCTTTCAGTTTCTGGCGGCGCTGAGGTGATTGCGGAGCGGCTGGTGGGGTTGTTCGGCGAGCGTCGCATACACTGGGCGATGCTGGCCATTGGTTTGCTGGTTGGGTTGCCGACATTTTTTGAGGTTGGTTTTGTCCTGCTGGTGCCGTTGCTCATGACGATTGCGCGGCGCACCGGGACAAAGATTCTTCTGGTCGCAATGCCGGCGGTGGCCGGGCTCTCCATTGTGCATGGATTGGTGCCGCCGCATCCGGCGGCGATGCTGGCAGTGAGTATTCTGCACGCTGATGTGGGGCGGACAATTCTTTTTGGATTGATAGTCGGCATTCCCGCGGCCATTTTGGCGGGGCCGGTTTATGCGCGCTTTCTGGCGCCACGGATGAAACTTGCTGAAGACGCGGTTGCGACGCATACGGAACCGGCCAAGTCAGAGCGGCAACCATCCTTTGCACTGACGCTCGCAACCATTTTGCTGCCGATATTGTTGATGGTTGTCGGCAGTCTTGCGGATGCTTTCACACAGACCGGCTCGGTGCTGAATCAAACGCTGCACTTCATCGGTAATGACGACGTTGCACTGCTCATCGGCGTGATTGGAAGTTTTTACACGCTCGGCATCCGCTGCGGATTCACGCATGCGACGATACTACGCTTCAGCCAGGAGTGCCTTGCGCCGACGGCGACGATACTGCTGCTGGTCGGTGCGGGCGGAGGATTTGGCAAAATTCTTGCGGCCAGCGGAGTCTCAGAGGCGGTGACCTCGGTTGCATTGCAAGCGCATCTGCCATTGCTGGTGCTTGCGTGGTTGCTTGCAGCAATGATGCGTCTTGCAACGGGGTCTGCGACGGTTGCGTTGTCGACCGCTGCGGGTATTATCGCGCCGCTCGCGCTTCACACAGCCGGCGTGCAGCCTGAACTGCTTGTGCTGGCGTGCGGCTCCGGCGCGCTGATCTTTTCGCATGTCAATGATGCCGGTTTCTGGCTGGTCAAAGAGATGCTCGGACTCAGCGTGGCGGAGACGCTCAAGAGTTGGTCGGTTGTGGAAACGATACTTTCCGTCGCCGGACTCGGTGGAACGCTGCTGTTGGCGGTTATCCTCTAAGAACGATATGAAGAATTTTCTGCGTAGCGAGTACGTGATCTTCCGCAACTGCCCGCGTTCCATGCAGGTGCTGCTGGTCGCGAACATGATCTACGGCATCGTGCTGCCGATCATCGACATCTTCACCTCCGCCTATGTCATGCGCAACACACGGGACGTGATGCATGTCATCTGCTTTCCAATAGGGCTATATATTGGCACTCCCATCTCGTTCGCGCTTAACGGGATTCTGTTGCGCAGGGTAGGCGTCAAATTCATGTACTCAGGCGGCATGATGCTCTCCGGCATAGCGTTGCTCTTCCTGATGCGCATTGTTGTGCTCACGCCGTCGGCCATTCTTGTTGCCGGTATCGTGATGGGCATCGCGAATGGATTCTTCTGGGCTAACCGCCAGTTTCTTGTTCTGACCACCACCACGGACGACAAGCGAAATTACTACTACGGCGTCGAGCTCTTCTTCGTAACGGTCGCGTCTGTTATTGTGCCGTTCCTAGTGGGTACGTTCATCAGCGGCACTACGCATTATGGATGGATGGGCGGCGTACCCAACCGGGCTTACCTGGTTGTAGCAACTCTGGCCCTGTTATTGAGCGTGCTCGCTTCGTACCTGATCATTCGCGGCAACTTCACTACTCCGCGCATTGGCCGCTTCTTTTACTTGAAATTCAGCCCGGTCTGGTGGCGTATGCTGCTGCTGGCTAACTTCAAAGGGCTTGCTCAGGGATACATCCTCGCCATGCCGGCGATCATGGTGATGCTTTTTGTAGGGCAAGAGGGGACGCTCGGTGTTATTGAATCAGTGGGCGGCATGCTTACAGCAGTCATACTGTATTTGATCGGCAGGCTGACCACACCCGCGCATCGCGGAACGGTTTTTGCCGCCGGTCTGACGCTCTTTGCCGTTGGCTCATTACTGAATTCATTTCTCTTCGATGTGGCCGGTGTGCTTGGCTTTCAGATGTGCCTTGTCGTCTCCAAGCCGATGCTTGACCTGGCCTACTGGCCCATTGAACTCAAGACCGTTGACCATGAAAGTAAACGCGCAGGGCGTGACCGCTATGCGTACTTGATGAGCCATGAGTTTGGTCTGCTTCACGGAAGAATGATCGGTTGCGGCTTGATGCTTGGGCTGGCGCTTTGGTTTTCAGGCGCAATTGCGCTGCGCTTTGCCATGCCGTTGATAGCGTTGGTGCAGGTGCTTTCGATTCCTGTATATAGCAGCCTTAAGCGTGGAATCGGAGCGGCAGAGCGCAACGAATCGTAAAGTAGGGGTCAGGAAGTGCTTGCTTAAGAAATCATCAACAAAAGTTGTTTAGAGGATTAAAAGAGGGTAAAAAAATCAACAACTTATAAGAAGCTATTGACAAAATATTCGACAAGATGATAACAATGTGCCGTTGCACAATCGATTGCGCAACGCGCGCGTTATTCCTTGCGCTGCTCACAGGGCAGCATTTGATTGACCAGAGCATTTGCAACAACAAGTTAGGAGACCAACATGCAACTCACAGAATACAAAGGCATTCTGCTTAACAAGCAGGTTCGTCGGATGGCTCTTGCAGCCTGTCTGGCGTTTCTTTTTGTAGCAGTATTCGCCTTCATGGTTCAGCCTGCCCAAGCGCAATATGGCGCCTCGATGCAGGGAACAGTGGCGGACGCCCAGGGAGCTATGATCCCAAGTGCGCACGTCGTAATCACAGAAAAAGACACCGGTC
>CAIMNN010000332.1 GCA_903842845.1 uncultured Acidobacteriaceae bacterium
GGCTTCTCTTCGCCGCCGTTGAAGAAGAAGGTCACGTGTGGATACTTTTCCGTCTCGGCTGTGCGCAGGTTGCGTTTCTTTTCGCCGCCGAGAATATTTCCGAGTATGTGCTCCATCATCTGCGGCGGGCTCACCACCGGCAGCGCATACTTTTCGTCGTACTGCGTCATGCAGGTGTAGTGCAGCCCGGTCGGAATCGTCGAGCGCGGAATCATCTCGTCCAGGCCTTCCCACTGGTCAAGGTCGCGGCCGCCAGAAGCGTTCAATCCGCTCTCGCGTGTCAGTACGCGTGTAATCTGCCGCGCACGGTCCGCACGATAGTTGAAGTTCAACACCGCGTCGCCGCTCTTGATCAACGCAACCGGCACGCCCTTCGCATCCACCATCACAAACGGGAGCACAAACTCGTCGTTGACGCCCTTCTCGTAGCTCGCCTTGATGCCTGCAACCGCATCGGTTGCCGTGCCGCCCTCGGCTTTGCCCACAACCATCGCATCAAAATTTTTCTTCTGCCGCTCCCAGCGCTTGTCGCGGTCCATGGCGTAGTAGCGTCCACTTACAGTGGCGATCTTGCCGATGCCGTACTCGCGCATCTTCTGTTCAAGCTTGGCAACGTATCCCGCACCCGACTCCGGCGGCGTATCGCGTCCATCGAGGAACACATGCACAAAAACGCGCGTGAGCCCAAACTCCTTGGCCGCACGCAGCAACGCGTAGAGATGCTCTTCATGCGAGTGCACGCCGCCATCAGAAACCAAGCCCAGCAAGTGCAGCGCGCGCCCATCCTGCTTCGCGTACTCAAACGCCGCGACAATCTTCTCGTTCTTTTTCAGCGTGTCCTCAGCAACCATCACGTCAATGCGAGTAATGTCCATCTGCACAATGCGGCCCGCGCCGATGTTCAAATGCCCGACCTCGCTGTTGCCCATCTGCCCGTCCGGCAATCCCACCCAGTGCTCGCTCGCCTGTATGAGCGTGTGCGGATAGTTCTCCCACAGCTCGTCAAAGGTCGGCTTGCGCGCCAGCGCAACTGCATTGTTCTCGGTCTCCGCACGATAGCCAAATCCATCCAGAATGGTCAGAATCACAGGGCGCTTGCTTGATGACATTTGTTCTCTCTTCCGTTGAAAGGGTTCTCTTCTAGGATAACGCGATTTGCGAGTAGACGTCCCACTCCGCGCGTCCGCCGTTCGCACTCGGTACAGAAACAAAAAAGGGAAGACCTCTCGGCCTTCCCCTTTTCGCATCAAACATTTCAACTACTCTTCTTCCGGCGTGTAGTTGATGCTCTCAAGCCCAAGGTAAACCGCGCCCTGGCCCAGCTCCTCTTCAATGCGGAGCAACTGGTTGTACTTGGCAATGCGGTCGGTGCGGCTCAACGAACCGGTCTTGATCTGTCCAACGCCCGTTGCAACCGCAAGGTCCGCGATGAACGTGTCTTCCGTCTCGCCCGAGCGGTGTGACATAACTGATGTATAGCCGTAACGGCGGCCGAGCTCGATTGCCTCAAGCGTCTCGGTCAACGTGCCGATCTGGTTCACCTTGATCAGGATGGAGTTCGCAACGCCCTCTTCAATGCCGCGCTGCAAACGCTTGGTGTTGGTCACAAACAGATCGTCGCCAACCAACTGAATCTTGCTGCCCAGCTTGTCGGTCAGCTCGCGCCAGCCTGCCCAGTCATCCTCGGCCAAGCCGTCCTCAAGCGAAACGATCGGATACTGACGCGCCCAGTTGTCCCAGAAGTGCACCATCTCGCTGCTGGTCAGCTCGCGCTTGTCGCTCTTCTTGAAAACGTACTTGCTCTTTTCCTTGTCGTAAAACTCGCTCGACGCCGGGTCCAGCGCGATTGCGATCTGCTCGCCGGGCTTGTAACCCGCCGCTTCGATGGCTTCAAGGATCAGCTCGATCGCCTCGGTATTCGACTTCAGTGACGGCGCAAAGCCGCCCTCATCGCCAACCGCGGTGTTGTAGCCCTTCTTCTTCAGAACGCTCTTGAGCGTGTGGAAGACCTCAACCGACCAGCGCAGCGCATCGCTGAAACGCTCGGCGCCAACCGGCATGATCATGAACTCCTGGAAGTCGACGTTGCTGTCAGCATGCGCGCCGCCGTTGATGATGTTCATCATCGGTGTCGGCAGTGTGCAGGCGTTTACACCGCCCAAATAACGGTACAGCGGAACTTCAAGCGCCGTGGCAACCGCGCGCGCATTCGCCATTGAGACTGCGAGAATTGCATTCGCGCCCAGCCGCGCCTTGTTCGGCGTGCCGTCCAGAGCGATCATCGTCTGGTCCAGCAAACGCTGGTTCATGCCATCCATGCCTTCGATCTCAGGCGCAATCACGCTCTCCACGTTCTCAACTGCCTGAAGAACGCCCTTGCCCATGTAGTAGCTCTTGTCGCCGTCACGCAGCTCAACAGCCTCATGCTCGCCCGTTGAGGCGCCCGAAGGAACTGCCGCGCGGCCCATCGCTCCGCACTCAAGGACCACATCCGCTTCAACCGTAGGGTTGCCGCGCGAATCCAATATCTCCCGAGCCCGTATCTCAACAATCTCTGTCATTTCATTCCTCGCTATCTTGTGGTGCAACCGGTCTTTAAGTTTCAGACGGCGATCAACGGACACGTCATCTCCGCCGATGCTTTGGATCGTGGTTAGTAACTCCGCTTTCCTGTCTCCGCCCATAGTGTTGGCTGAACCTGCTCCATTAGAAGTTTAACAAAGACCCTGTCAATGGGGTGTGGGCGTCATCACAATCCCAAGCACGTGTTCAGGCACGTTGCTCAAGTTGATTCGTGCCGCGCAAGGCACACATCTGCTTCCACTTGCGCCCATTGCAATCTTGTTGAGTCTAAGCTGACATTAGTACCCGCTCCGCCGCGGCACGCAACTTTTTTCTCCGCCGGCGGTCAAAGTAGTAGGAACCCCGCTTCCGCCACCGCGGAAGTCCAACCATCGTGGAGGCTGCACAACATGATGTACGCGCAAATGCCCATACGGTTGCGCCGCTCCAGTTTTGCAACCAACAGGGTCTTCATCGCCGCTCTCTTCCTGGCTGTGTTGATCCTCGCCGTCCTCACCTTCACCATGCCCTCGCGCGCACAGGAGCCCGCTCAATCCGGCGTCTCCCATCCGCCAGAGCACGAAGTCTACGAACCCAGCGATGGTCCGGGTGCTTCCATTCCCGAACCGGCATCCAAACCCTCACCCGCCCACTATGACTCGACTCCGGCTACTCAGCCGGAGTCGGTTCAATCCACCGCCACCGAGCCCCGCGCTACGGAGCCTGCACAAACAACTGCCCCCGTACAAACTCCGCAGCCCGTCGCGCAATCAACTCCTCAATCTCAAGACCCCGACGGCATGATTGTCGGAGATATGCCGGTTGCCTCCGCGCAAACGCAGCAGCCCACGCAAAATCCAAATCCGCAATTATCCGAGCGCCCAGCGCAGATTTCTGAAACACCATCAGCCTCTGATCCCGATGGCGACATCGTCCATCCGCGCACGCCACAGCCCGGCGAGATCATCGAAGGCACCACGATTCGCATCCGTCTCATCGACCGCCTCTCCAGCGCCAGCGCCGAAAAGGGAACCGTCTTCAAAGGCCGCGTAGCCTCTGACGTTCTCTCCAACGGCCAGGTCCTCATCCCCACCGGCTCTGAGATCGATGGCCAGGTCGTTCAAGTCTCCAGCGGCGACCACCTCGGCGCAAAAGGCTACATGCGCCTCCGCCCTGAGATTCTCATCCTCCCCGACGGCTCCAGCTATCGCATCACCTCAGTCGTCTCCGGAACTCCCGGCTCGCGCACCAAGGTTTCGAATGAAGGCACCGTCTCCGCAGGCTCACGCATTCGTCGCGACGGCATTGAGTACGGCGGCGTAGTCACCGGCGGCGTTGTCACCGGCGCAATCCTCGGCGGCCCAGTGGGCGCAATCACAGGCGGAGCTGTGGGCGCAGGCCTCGTCACCACGCACCTGCTTGTCAA
>CAIMNN010000333.1 GCA_903842845.1 uncultured Acidobacteriaceae bacterium
AAACGCATGAGCGAACAAAACGAACACGCGCACCATATCGTCAGCCCAGTGGTCTACGTGACCATCCTCTTCGCGCTGCTGGTCGGCACCACCATCACCGTCTGGGCCTCCTACATCGACCTCGGCGTCTGGAACCCCATCATCGCCCTCGCCATCGCATGCACCAAGGCCACACTCGTCGTGCTCTACTTCATGCACGTACGCTACAGCTCCAAGCTCACCATGCTCACCGTCGGCTCTGGCGTCTTCATGTTCCTCGTCCTCATCGGCATGACCATCTCCGACTACTTCACCCGCGCCTGGGGACTCTGGTAGATTTTTCTTCGCTCAACCCAGCCGTTAAAAATCATGGCCGCCTCCAAGGCGGCCATTTTGTTTTTAGCATTTTTTGTATTTGTTCATTTTCTCTCGACTTACATTCTTATGAGATGTGTCATCCCGAGCGAAGCGAGGGATCTGCATTTGCTCTTGCGGGTGCCCCCGGTCCCTCGCTTTCGGGGACCGGGGATACAAAAAACTCCGCGCCAACTTGCCATTTGCGCGCCAGCGCACATGTCGCGCTGTAGTTTTAACGAAGGTGCAAGCCAACTTGCCAATTAGAAAACCAAATGTAATATTCAATCTCCGGGCTGACTTGCTGACTCGCTGCATTTGTTCAAAAATCCGTGCCATCCTTCGTGCAACGAAGGATGGCTTCACTGCTCATCATTACCCTAAACTCAGGCATACTATCCCTGAGCCCTGACCCCTGACCCCTGATTTCTGACATCTAATCCCTTTGCACAGTAACTGTGCAACTGTGCACTTATCCCTAAATCACTCATTCTCTTGGCCCCAAAGCCAAAACGCACACCCCTCCCCCCAACCCTAATTTCCCCTGATTTTTCCCCTGTTCAAATCTCGCAACTAATTCATATGAATATATTTATAGTCTCAACAAAACCCCCAAAAACCTATCCAAAATCGTCTTTATTCGTCCAAATCTGCGCCAATTCGTCTTTATCTGCCTGAATTCGTCTTGTTGACTCAGTTGAATCTACTTGCCCTCAACTCCGCACTCACGCACACTGAAACCTGACAATAGAAACAAGCATGTCCATCGCAGCGCTCTCCCAAAATCCGCGCGTTCTCGTCCGTCGCAACGCCGCACCGCGCGACAACGCCAAATGCGTCGTCTACTGGATGCAGCGCGCGCAACGCATCCACGAAAATCCCGCACTCGACGTTGCAATCAACATCGCCAATGAACTCAACCTTCCAGTCGTAATCTACTTCAGCGTCATGGGGAATTTTCCCGGCGCAAACCCGCGTCACTTCCACTTCATGCAGCAAGGCCTTCGCGATTGCGCTCGAGATGCAGCCGAACTCGGTGTTGGCTTCATCGTCCGCCGCGCGCCCGAACACACGCTCGAACAATTCCTCGATGAAGTCCAAGCCGCAATCCTCATCGGCGACGAGAATCCTCTCCGCGAGCCCGAACGCTGGCGCGCATCTCTCGCCAAACGTCTCTCCATTCCGTTCATCACCGTCGACGCAGATGTCGTCGTTCCATCCGCAATCTTCAACCGCACCTTCGTCCTCCTCCATCACTTCCGTCCGCACCTCAAGCGTCATCTCGACTCATTCCTCATCGCAGACTCAGCGCCCAAGCCGCAACACGCGTGGCAACCTGAAAAACCGCCACTTTCCTTCGACCTCGCTCGCGACATTACTGATGGCTTCACCAAGCTCGACCGCTCCGTCAAACCTGTTGACACGTTTACCGGCGGCACACACGCAGCCCTCAAGCGCCTCACGCACTTCACGCAACACGTACTCGCCGACTACGACGAGCAGCGCAATCATCCAGCCGTCGACGGCACAAGCCGAATGTCGCCGTATCTCCACTTCGGCCACATCTCTCCCATCACCATCGCACTCGCCGTCAAATCCGCAGTAACCAAAGGCCTCTGCACCAACGACACCGCCGACAAATTCCTCGACGAGCTCATCGGTTGGCGCGAGCTCGCAGTCCTCTTCGTCCGCCACAATCCCAACTACGACAACTGGGAGTGCGCCGCCGACTGGGCGAAGAAGACCCTCATCGAACACGGCGCCGACCCTCGACCATGGAACTACTCTCTCGCCCAACTCGAGCGCGCCCAAACCCACGACGACCTCTGGAACGCAGCACAGCGCGAGATGGTCACAACCGGATTCATGCACAACTACATGCGCATGTACTGGGCCAAGAAGATCCTCGAGTGGTCGCCCGACGCCGCTCGAGCCTTCGAATGGGCCGTCAATCTCAACGACCGCTACCAACTCGACGGCCGCGATCCCAACGGCTACGCCGGCATCGCATGGGCCATCGTCGGTAAACACGACCGTCCCTGGTTCAACAAACCTGTCATCGGCCTCGTCCGCCCAATGTCCGGCGCGTCTATAGCAAAGAAGACCAACACGGTCACCTACATCGCCAAGTACCCAAAGTTGTAAGCAGCCCTGAATCGCAAATATATCTGTATCTACTGAAAATATCCCTGTTCTATAATGGGCCTCAATTCCGCTCCCCGGAATGTGGCTGTTTCTGCACGTCGAATCCAAGAAGCCGGACTAAACCTCTGATCTGACACTTAAAGAGGAGCCTGCTTCCTGATTTGCCTGCCCTGCGTGGTGTGTATGAAACAACCGAACTGCCGTCTCTCCGCAATCAAAGCTGCGCTCATTCTGGCAGCCTGCCTCTCCTCGCACACCTGCGCACAGCAGCAGAACAGCCCCTGGCAGCCCATCGGCCCCGTCTCGGTGACCTCGCTCAACTACGGCTCAGTCACAGGACGTGTCACAGCCCTTGCTCTCGACCCCTCCGACCCCACCGGCAACAGCCTCTTCATCGGCGCAACCGGCGGCGGCATCTGGCACTCCGCCAACGCAGCCTCCAGCACCATCGGCAACATCACCTTCACCGCACTGACCGACACGCTGCCCACAATGCAGACAACCACCGTCTGCGGACAAAGTAAGATCGTCACGCTGCCGTCTATCACTATTGGCGCGCTCTCAGTACAACCAGGCGGCACAGGTGTCGTGCTGGCAGGAACCGGCGACCCAAACGACGCAAGAGATTCCTACTACGGCGATGGCGTTCTGTACTCTGCAAACGGCGGCACTACATGGACCCTTCTACCCAACTCCTGCGACTTGTATGCAAATTTGAGTAACCAAAACTTCTTCTTCACCGGTGAGGCGATTGCCGGTTTTGCCTGGAGCACAAAGTACACTCAGACCGTTGTCGTTGCGGTCACTCAGGCCTATCGCGGCTATCTTGAAGACGCCACAATGGCCGGTCAAAGCTACGAAGGCCTCTACTACTCCACGGACGGCGGCGCTGACTGGTACCTCTCAACCATTGAAGACTCATCCAACAGTTATATACAGGGCCCGGCAATCATCATTTCCCAGCCCGACGGCAACGCAGCAACATCGGTTGTCTGGAATCCTATCCGCCAGCTCTTCATTGCGGCAATCCGCTACCACGGCTACTATTCATCTACGGATGGCGTCACCTGGACGCGTCTCGCCAACCAACCCGGTGCGAACTTCACTACTCGCAATTGTCCAACCAACACTGGTGTAGGCAGCAGTGGCTCCGGCGCATCTCAAGCCTGCCCCATGTACCGCGGCACTCTCGCCGTCAACCCAGTCACCGGCGACACCTTTGCCTGGACCGTCGACATCAACTTGCAGGACCAGGGCATCTGGCAGGACAAATGCAACATCAGCAACGGAGCCTGCACAAATCAAACCATCGCCTTCGGCACGCAACTCAATACTGCTGTTCTTGAGGCAAATACAAACTTGGGCGTGCAGACGATCCTTGGCGGCGACTACAACTTGACGCTTGCGGCCGTCCCCAACCAGCAGGATACGGAACTCTTTGCCGGCGACACCGACCTGTGGCAGTGCAGCATTTACAACGGTTGTGTCTGGCGCAACACCACCAACGCCTACACCTGCATGAGTGCGCAGGTTGCGCCCGACCAACATGCGCTGGCTTGGAACGCATCCAGCACCACTGAGCTCTTCATCGGCAACGATGGCGGCTTGTGGCGCTCAACGGACAGAGTCGGCGAGACAGGCTCAGTCTGTAACAGCACGGACAATACACACTTCCAGAATCTGAACGGCGCGCTCGGTTCGCTTGCTGAGGCAGGTTCACTCAGCGTTGCCTCATCGAATGCAGATACGCTCCTGGCAGGACTCGGCGAACTCGGCACTGTAGGCGTCAAGGGAACAACAACGCCACCCACCGTCTGGCCGGAGGTGCTCGGTGGTTTTGGCGGTACGGTCCTCATCGACCCTTCAAACTACCAGAACTGGTACGTGAACAATCAACCCGGCGTAGCCATCAATTTGTGCTCGCAGAGCGGCGCCTGCACCAACTCAACCTTCGGCTCGGGGCCTGTGATCACTGAGGCCGATGTCAGCAACGACGGTTACACTATGTGGTCGCCCGCCGCATTCCTCGTTGACCCGCTCAACGCCGCGCAGATGCTCGTGGCAACCTGCCGCATCTGGCGTGGACCCGTGAATGGCAGTGCGTGGTCAAGCTCCAATCTTCTAAGCGGTATGTTGGACGGCACATCCAACACAAGCTGCAACGGTGACACAATCGTACGCACGCTCGCCGCCCAGTCCGTCGCCGGCGGACCGAACGAGGTCATCTACGCCGGCATGTATGGCGAGAACTCACAACACACCAATATCCCTGGTCACATCTTCAGCGCCTTTTACAACCCGGCAAACAACTCTCAGCCCACGTGGAATGACCTCACCGCGAACCCGGTCACAAATCTGCCGGCGGGTTTCAACTCGCTTGGATTCGACGTGACTGGAATTTATATTGACCCGCACGACGGAAGCGGCAACACGATCTATGTCACCCTCGGCGGAGTGCCGAACGCAGTTGTCTACGGTTCGGCCATCTTCAGTTCCACAAACGGGGGCGCGCAATGGCAGTCCATCCAGTCCAATCTGCCCCTGAACCCGGTGAATGCTGTGGCCGTTGACCCGCAAAATGCCAATGTCGTCTATGTTGCAAACGACTTTGGCGTCTACTACACCAGCGCCATCTCCACATGTGCAACTTCGGGCTCCAACTGTTGGGCGCCCTACGGCACCAGCCTGCCAAACTCGCCCGTAGTACAACTCGTGGCCTCGTCGCTTGGCGCAAACCCCCAGGCGCTCACCGCCGGCACTTACGGACGCGGCATCTGGCAGGTGCCACTCTATACATCAGGCACCACTCTTACCACCGCAACTCTGACGCCGAGCACGTACAACTTCGGCAATCAAGTGCAGAACACTTCAAGCACAGCGACTGTCTTCACGCTCAAAAACACCGGCACTGTGGCTTTGACTCCTTCGCTCATCACCATGGCCGGCAACTTCACTGAGACGGACAATTGCGTCGGCCAGACCATCAACGCATCCAAGACCTGCACCATCAATGTCGTCTTTACGCCATCCTCGCTCGGCGCACTCACCGGCTCCGTGACCGTCAGTGCGAACGTCAGCGGCGGCCAGCTCAGCGCATCCTTGAGCGGTACAGGCATCGCCCCCGGCAATATGACCCTCGTCCCCGGCACTTGGGATTTCGGTAGCGTTCAGATCGGACAAAACTCATCGACGCAAAGCTTCTCGCTGACCAACTCCGGCGGCGCCGCGGTCACCATCAGCAGCGTGAAGGCCACTTCGCCATTCTCCATCTCCAGCAACTCCTGCGGAAGCACGCTGGCGGCAAGCACTGCCTGCGCCATTGCTGTTTACTTCAAGCCCACAGCTCAAGGTGCCGCCAGCGGAACTCTCACAGTGACCGGCTCAGCCGCAACACAGACCGCCAACTTAAGCGGCACCGGATTGACAGCTCCAACGGCAACTCTTTCCGCGAATAAGATCACATTCCCCTACACCGCAATCAACTCATCCTCGGCACCCATCACGCTCACACTGACCAACAGCGGCGACGAGCCGCTCAATCAAATCAGCAATTCCGTCAATGGCTATTTCTCAGTTACTACCAACTGTGGAACCACGCTGGCCGGCCACTCCAGCTGTAGTTTTTTCATCGTCTTTACTCCGTTGACCATCGTGGGCAATTACACGCAGCCGTTATATATTTCCACTGCTCTCGGCCAACAGACGGTCACACTGGTCGGCTCCGGTGTGGCTGACCCGGTGATGGCTTTTACAAAAACCATCAACAGTTACAGCAACTGGGTCGTCGGCACTAGTTCGTACAATTACGTTTACGGAATTCAAAATCAGGGTCTGGCCGCCATCTCTGGTTTGAGTGTGAATATCACAGGCCAGGGCGCCTCCAGCTTCTCTTACGGTTCCGGCGGTTCCAATCCCTGCGGCACAACGCTCAATGCCGGTATCACTTGCGGTGTCGGAATCATATTCACCCCGAAGTCTGTCGGACCGATCCAGGCAAACGTGGTTGCAACCTCAACTTACCCCACAACGCAAAGCTCCACGTTGCTGGTCCTGGGAACAGGCATCGCACCCGCCATCCTCTCCTTGAGTCCGACCTCGTTGACCTTCACAAACATTGCCGAAGGAACCACAAGCGCCGGCCAATTGCTGTTCGTAAAAAATAGTGGAGCCACCAACCTCACTGATCTCCAGTTCAGCGTCACCTCGGGTGCAGCTTATTTCGCAGTCAGTCCCGCCACAACCTGCATGGCATCGCTCCCACACGGTGGCTACTGCTACATCTTCATTACCTTTGCGCCCACCAACACCAATGCTGTCTTCGGCACGCTTACCATCTCCAGTGCCTCGAATGCCGCCTCGCCGGTGACCGTTTCCTTGCAGGGCAACGGCATTCCTCCTTCCACACTGACCACATCCGTAAGTGAAATTGACTTTGGCAACCAGACCACCGGCCAAACCAGCGCATCGCAAACGCTGACTCTATCCGCCAACGGCGCCTCCTCGGTCAGCGGCCTCAGTTTCTCCGTACCCAACGGCAGCGGATTCAATCTGCAAGCCGGAACCTGCGGAACCACACTCGCAAAAAATGGCAGTTGCACTGAGCTTGTTTCTTTCTCGCCTTCGCAGACCGGCTATCAAACTGCCAACCTCACCATCTCTTCAACCACGCCTTATGTCCCGCCGGTAACGGTTCTGCTCACTGGCACTGGCATTGCGCCGGCTATCATTCAGCCCTCGCCCGCACAGCTCAATTTCGGCAGCGTCATCATCAACCAGACCAGCGCCCAAAATCAGTTGACCATCACCAACGGCGGCGGCAGCGCATTGACCGGTCTCGCACTTCAGGTCTCCGGCAACTTCGCCCTCGCGCTGAACAACTGCCCTTCCACGTTGAACCCAGGTTCAAGCTGCACTGCCAGCCTCACATTCACTCCCGCGCAAAGCGGACAGCTCAGCGGCAACCTCAGCATCACAACCACCACTGCGGGCGCTACCAATGTGAACGTGCCGCTGACAGGCTACGGCCTCACCGCTGGCTCACTCACCATTGCGCCATCTAGCGTTAACTTCGGCACCGAAACACTCAACCAATCCACCGCTCCGCAGCCCTTCACGTTGCTCAACACCGGCGGCGGCGCTGCCAACGGACTCTCCATCACCACAACGGGAAACTTCAGCGTCTCCGGTCAAACCACTTGCGCCACTTCGCTCGCCGGCGGCGCAAGTTGCACCATCTATATTGTCTTCACGCCAACTTCCGTCGGCAGTCTCTCCGGCCAGTTGCAGGTCAGCTCCACTACGCAGGGCGTGTCCAAGGTCTACGCAGGCCTCACCGGAAACGGAAAATCCGGCGCAAACTTGACCGTGACTCCAACTCAGCTCAGCTTCCCCAACACTGCCGTCAACACCACCAGCGCGGCAATGACCTTCGTCCTCAGCAATCCCGGCAGTGCTACCGCTAGTGGCATCAACATTCAGTCGACTGGCAGCTTCAGCAATTCAACCTGCACGGCATCACTCGCAGCCGGAGCCAGCTGCACCGTCTCGGTCTATTTTTCACCGCAGCAACAAGGCGCGCTGACCGGCACCACTACGGCTACATCAACAACAATCGGAGTTTCAGCGGTGCAGGTCTCGCTCAGTGGAACCGCAACCGCTCCGCCTTCGTTGAGCCTGAACCCAACCTCGCTCGCCTTCCCAAGCACAGCCGTCTCCACAACCAGCGCGCCGATGAGCATCACCATCACCAACCCCGGCACCGCATCGCTCGCAACACCATCGCTCTCCATCACCGGCGATTTTCAAATTCAATCGAACGGCTGCACGCAATCGCTCGCAGCCGGAGCAAGCTGCACCGCTTCTATCGTCTTCGCGCCCATGGTTATCGGTGGCCGCAGCGGTTTCCTTACTGTCAGCTCGACCACTAACGGTGTTGCCTCGGTCATCGTGCCGCTTTCCGGCACCGCCGTCGGTCCGGCACAGCTCAGCACTTCAATACAAAGCATCACATTTCCAAATCTTGCACTCGGGCAGGTCAGCGCGCCGCAAGCCATTACTGTCTCGGTCACTGGCGGCACAGGCGTCACCAACATTCAAGCCGTGGCTGATCCTGGATTCATCGTCGTGCAGAACACCTGCACCGGCACGCTGCAAGACGGCGCAACCTGCACCATCGCCGTCGAGTTCGCGCCATCGGCCGTCGGCAATTACTCCGGCCAGCTCACCATCAATGGGACCGGCGTGCAGTATCCCGTCAGCGTTGGCTTGTCAGGCGCGGTCTTCGCGCCGCCCAGCCTGCAATCCTCCAACGGGCAACTCAGCTTCCAAACCACAGGTGTTGGCGTAATCAGCGCGCCCTCAACCATACAGATTTCAAACAACAGCCCAAATGTGGACGTCCTCGGACTGCAACTCGTCATTCAGGGCGACCAGAGCTTCCAGGTCTCCGCCACAACCTGCGCCGCAACGCTCCCGGCTGGAACCTACTGCACTGTCTCCGTCACCTTCACACCCAACGCCGCTGGCCCCGCGCAACCGGCCTGGCTCGTCGCCGTCAGCTCCAATGCAACCGGACCGCTCTCCATTCCGCTCTACGGAACCGGTCTCAGCTTCACATTTGAACCGAGTGGACAAACCAGCGTCACCGTCGCCAGCGGTCAGACCGCCAACTTCAACTTCATCATCACCATTCCATCCACCACGCCGCCCACAGGCAATCTCCAAGCCGTTTTCACGTTGGGCTGCGGAGCGCTGCCACACAATACCAAATGCCAGTTCATTCCGCAGAACTGCCAGTCAAACTGCCAGCCCATCACCACCGTCACCGCATCCATGCAAAGCCCGGGCTATGCGACGCTCAGCCTTGTGACAGGCACAGCTTCTTCCGCCGCAAAAAACCGCACCGCGCGCACTTCTGCCTTTTTCCTGCCGCTTCTTCTGCTCCCTCTCGCACTTCGTAAACGTCGCAGACTTCTTCTCCCGCTCGTCCTGCTCGTTGCAATCGTCGCAACCATGAGCAGCTGCACTGAAGCGCGCCTCATCGGCACCATCGGTCCCGGTGGAGGCGGCTCCAACAACAACACCCCGCCCGGCACTTACACCATCCCGGTCAACGCCACCGCCGACGGCCTCACCCAACAAACCACAGTCACGGTTACAGTAGACTAGAAATAGCGGCCACTGCCGCTGTTCGAGGAACCTGATGAGCCGTCGAGTTGGAGTGGAGGACGTCACACGCGTTGCGGAGCTTGCCAATCTGGAGCTCACCGCCGAGGAGACGCCGCGCATGCAGAAGGACCTGAACGCCATCCTTGATTACGTTGACCAGCTCAACGAACTCGACACCACCGGCGTTGAGCCGCTCGCCCAAATCAGTGAGCTCAGCGAACTCGGCGAAGCAGTTGGCACACCGACCCTCCGCGCCGACGAGGTTCGTCCTTCCATCGACCGCGCCGCCGTTATGAATGAAGCGCCGGAGTCAAACGGCGAATTTTTCAAGGTTCCGAAAGTGATCGAGCGCTGAGATATGCAAAAGATGAACGATAAAAATTTTGTACAAAAGCCGAAGACGCTCACAGAGCTCTCAGTCGGCATTCGCTCCGGCCGAACCAAATCGGTCGACCTCACTAACAGCTACTATGAACGCATCGCCGCGCTCAATCCCACGCTCAACGTTTATCTCAGCCTGACCAAAGAGCGCGCACTCGCCTCCGCTGCAAAGATCGACGCCCTAGCCGCCAAAGGCGCTGAGTTGCCCGCGCTCGCAGGAATCCCCGTCGGCATCAAGGATGTGCTCGTTACCAAAGGCGCGCCATCAACCGCAGGCTCCAAAATCCTCAAAGGCTACCACCCGCCCTACGACGCAACCAGCGTCGCCAAGCTTGAAGCAGCCGGCGCAGTCATCCTCGGCAAACTGAATTGCGACGAGTTCGCGATGGGCTCCTCGAACGAGAACTCCGCTTACGGTCCGGTTCGCAATCCAGTCGACATCGACCGCGTTCCCGGCGGCTCATCCGGCGGTTCCGCTGCTGCCGTTGCAGCCGACCTCGCCGTCGCTACCCTCGGCACTGACACCGGCGGCTCCATCCGCCAGCCCGCCAGCTTTTGCGGAGTCGTCGGCGTTCTGCCCACCTACGGCCGCGTCTCGCGTTATGGCCTCATCGCCTTCGCCTCATCGCTCGACCGCGTCGGCCCCTTCGCCGCCAATGTCCGCGACGCCGCAACGCTCCTCAACGTCATCGCCGGCCACGACACCATGGACGCCACCAGCTCTCAACGCCCCGTCACCGATTTCACCGCCGACATTGAAAAGCCGGTCAAGGGTCTGCGCGTCGGCATCCCCTCCGAATATTTCGGCGAAGGTCTCGACCCCGAGGTGAAGCAACAGATCGAAAAGGGAATCGACCAGCTCCGCGCCGCTGGCGCCGAAATCAAAGAAGTCGCGCTGCCCACAACGCAATACGCCGTCCCCGCCTACTATCTCGTCGCCACCGCCGAGGCCAGCTCCAACCTCGCGCGCTTTGACGGTGTCCGCTTCGGTCATCGCGCCGCCAACGCCGACACGCTCTCCGCCATGTATCGCCGCTCGCGCGACGAAGGCTTCGGCGCTGAGGTCAAGCGCCGCATCATCCTCGGTACCTACGCGCTTTCGGCCGGCTACTACGACGCCTATTATCGCAAGGCTCAGCAGGTACGCCGCCTGCTCGCAGAGGAGTTCCTCACCGCCTTCGCCGATGTCGACGTCATCGTCACTCCCACATCGCCCATTCCGCCCTTCAAGCTCGGCGAAAAAACCGACGATCCTCTGGCCATGTACCTCGCCGATATCTATACTGTCACCGCAAGCCTCGCAGGCATCTGCGGCGTCACCGTTCCCTGCGGAACAACCAGCGCCGGGCTGCCTGTCGGAATGCAGATACTCGCCAGTCACTTCAACGAGGGCACAGCCTTCCGCGCCGCACGTGCAGTCGAAGCGGCCCAGGAATAATTAAGCAGTAAAACTTTTCCCGATCTGTGGTTGTTCCATTGGAGGTATCACTCGATGCTCCGGAACATCTGCGCACTTTTCCTGCTCACCACACTCGCCGCACTCACAGCGCCTTCCACCCACGCCACTCCACGCAAAGGCCACACCGTCGTCCTCGGCGCATCGCGCCGCGTCCAATACTCCAAGGCTGGCGACCCCTCCGGCGCACAACCCGGCGAAACCGAGCTCCGCATCCGCGCCCTCATCGTCGACGGCGCGCTCAAGGAGTGGACCACCGGCGACCCCCACGACATCACCGACCGCAGCTTCGTCGTTCGCCGTGCCATTCGCATCAACGACGCACTCCCCGCTGGTTCCGCTGACGAAGCCAAGCCCTCCGACCTCAAAAAGAACTGGGTCTGGCAGCGCGGCCCCTGGCTCCTCGTTGACCGCGTCACTGGCCGCATCTCTGCGCTCAAACTCCCTGACTATGACCCCGGCGTAAGCCAGCCCATCTGGTTCCGCGACTTCGCTGCTTACTGCGGTGTCACCGCCAGCGGCAAAAGCCTCTATGCCGTCGTCACGCAGATCGGCGCGCGCAAGCCGCTGCTCTCAAAAAAGCTCAACGAGTGGGACCGCGAACATCCCACAATACCCGCCTGCGCTCCGGTCGAGTGGCAGCGCGACCCGCTCATGGTCACATTCCACCCAGCAGGCCGCGATGACGCCAGATTCTCGCTCGTACCCGGCTCCGCCGTTCTCGTTGAGGACTCCGCTGACGACGCCGAACCCGCCGCAGCGCAAACCAAGTAAAGGATTCCCACTCACACCCCGCATCTCGTAAGATGACAGCGTAGAAAGAGAGGGAATCCAGACTCATGTCCGACCCCGTCCGTCCGAACAACTTTCAGCCCTTTGTCCCGGCCAGCGAAAACCGCCCCGAGTTCACCGTCCGCGCCGTCCTCCTCGGCGCGCTCTTCGGCCTCATCTTCGGCGGAGTCACTGTTTACGTCGGCCTGCGCGCTGGCCTCACCGTCGCCGCTTCGATTCCCATCGCCGTCATCTCCATCAGTTTGCTGCGCCACAAGGGCAAGCCCTCGGTTCTTGAGACCATCATCGTCCAAACCGCAGGCAACTCCGGCCAATCCATCGCAGCCGGCGTCATCTTCACACTGCCCGCGCTCATCTTCCTCGGGTTTGACCTCGAGTACTTCCGCATCTTCATGCTTGCCCTCATCGGCGGCTATCTCGGCGTCCTCTTCATGGTCCCGCTCCGGCGTCCGCTCATCGTCGAGGAGCACGGCGTCCTTCAATATCCTGAGGGCACCGCCTGCGCTGACGTCATCAAAGCCGGAGCCAGCGGCGGCTCAACCGCATCCCGCGTCTTCTACGGTCTCGGACTCGGCGCCGTCTACGCGCTCTTCCAGAATGAAAATCTCTTCGGCCTATGGCCCGCCACACCTGAGTACCGCCCCGACCTCGGCGACCAGCATGTGATGAAGGGCTCAGCCATCAAGGCTGACGTCACGGCCGAATATCTCGGTGTCGGCTACATCATCGGACCCAAGACCGCAGGCATCATGTTCGCCGGCGGCGTATTCAGCTGGCTCGTACTCATGCCGCTCATCTACTTCTTCGGCAAAGCGCTCGGCCATCCCATCTATCCCGGCACCGTTCCCATCGAGCAGATGGGCCCCAGCGATCTTTGGCGTACATACATCCGCCCCATGGGTGCAGGCGCAGTCGCCGCCGCCGGTCTCATCACTTTGATGAAGACTCTGCCGACCATCATCGGCGCGCTCAAATCCGGCTTCAAGACCATGGGCGCAAAATCAGTCGGCGCTGAAAAGCCCCTCCGCACTGAACACGACCTCTCCATGGGATTCGCCGTCATAGGTGCCGCCGCTCTCATCGTGCTCATGTTCCTTTTCCTCTGGCTCTATCCTGTGCACGGAACCAACGTCGGCCTGCTTGCCGATCTCGGCGCGTCCGTCCTCGTCGTCATCTTCTCATTCCTCTTCGTCACTGTCAGCTCGCGCATCGTCGGCCTCATCGGCAGCTCCGCCAACCCCATCAGCGGCATGACCATTGCAACCCTCATGGCCACCAGCGCAATCTTCCTCGTTCTCGGTTGGAACACCCCCGCCTTCGGTGCACTCGCCGTAACCATCGGCGGCGTTGTCTGCATCGCCTCCGCTGAAGCCGGCGACACATCGCAGGACCTCAAGACCGGTTATCTCCTCGGCTCCTCACCCATCAAACAGCGCTGGGCATTCTTCATCGGCATCACCGTCTCCACGCTCGCCATCGGTGGAACGCTCAACATGATGAACACCAGCTATCAGAGCTTCCGATCTCAGGCTCAAGTCTGGGATATCAGCGCGCCGCATCCGGGCGTTGCCCTCCAGAATGACGCCAAGCTGCCCGCCAACTTCCAACTCCTCGCCGCTGACAACAGCGCCACCAAGCACTCGGCCAGCGAGTACCAGGTCCTCAACGCCCTCGGCTCAACCGAGCTCGCCGATGGCAAATATCTCTACTCGCCAACTACGCACCGCATTGAAGGCCAGTGGATCCAGGGCATCGGCAGTGAAAAGGTCGCCGCTCCACAAGCGCGACTCATGGCCACCGTCATCAACGGCATCCTCACGCAGAAACTCCCTTGGGGCCTCGTTCTCCTAGGCGTCTTCTTCGTCCTAGTCGTTGAGCTGATGGGCATCCGCTCGCTCACCTTCGCCGTCGGCTCCTACCTCTCCATCGGAACAACACTCGCCATATTCGCCGGCGGCGTCGCTCGCTGGCTTGCGGACCGCGCCGTCGCCAAGGCCGGCGTAAAAACGGATAACGAAGATGCATCCCCCGGCGCGCTCTTTGCCTCCGGCCTCATCGCCGCGGGCGGCATCGTTGGCCTGCTCGGCGTCGTTCTCGCATTCTTTGAGAATGTCTTCGGCTTCGAGAACCCCATCCACCTCAGCATTCCGTTCATCTCCAACAACAACTACGTTTCAGTCATCATGTTTGCCTTGCTGGCCTTCTCGCTCTTCCACTTCGCCCGGAAGCCGTTGCAGAAGTAACCGTCCGCCACACACCAGCGTTGTACTACAAGCCAAAGGTTTTGTAGTACAACGCTTGATATTTGTATTACAAATAAAAAGATTTGTAGTACAATTCCTGCATGGCCATCACCGTCCAAGCCCGCCTCGATGATAAGACCGAAGCCGCCCTCAAAAAGTTCGAGCGCAGCACCGGGCTCACCTCTTCGCATGTCGTCCGCGAAGGAATTCAACTATTCATGGATACCCACACCAAACCCCGCAAGCCTTTCAAGCTCATCGGTCAGGGTGAGTTTGACTCTGGTTTGACCGACCTCGCAACAAATAAAAAATATATGGAAGACTTCGGCCTCACGCGCGCTCAGCGGGAAGCACGATTAAAACTAAAAAAGCGGGCATGAGATGCAGCAGGTCTTGGTCGATGCAAGTGTCATTGTCGCTCTTTACGACAAAAATGAGTGGGCACATGGTTTGTGCGCGAAGGCAATTGAAGAGATCGATCCCCCACTTCTCACATGCGAACCTGTCATTACTGAAGCTTGTCATCTGTTGCGCCATATGCCAAACGCCATCGGCCGATTGCTTGAGTCTATTGAATTGGGTGATATTAAAATTTTATTCGAACTCGGTCAATCATTGCCTCAAGTCCGCACCCTCCTCGCAAAATACGCCGACACCCCCGCCGACTTCGCCGACGCCTGCCTCATCCAGATGGCCGACGAGCTCAATACCGGCCGCATCCTCACCCTCGACTCCGACTTCCGCCACTATCGCTGGCGCAAAAACAAACGCTTTGACATGCTCGTTCCTCTAAAATAGCGCCATGCCTTTCGGCTCGCCCAAAAAACGCGCACCGCTCAACGCCGCAGGCCTTTACGATTACGCCGTCAGGGCCCTTGGCCGTTCCATGCGCACCGAGGCCGAGCTCGCGCGTCAGATGAAGCAGCGCGCCGAAGAAGGCGACGCAGGCGAAGCCGCCATCACCGCCGTCCTCACCAAGCTCCGCGAGCAGGGCTACGTCAACGACGCCGCCTTCGCTGAAACCTACACCCGCCTCCGACGCGAGCACGAAAAGCTCGGCAGCCGACGCGTCCGCGCCAACCTCCGCCAAAAGGGAATCAGCGCCAAACTCACCGAAGAAACAATCGAAACCGGCTACGCCACAACCAACGAAGAAAAGCTCGCCCGCGAGTACCTCGAACGCAAGCGCATCCGCAAGCCGGAAAACGAAAAGGACTCCGCCCGCATCATGCGCCGCCTCGTAACTGCCGGCTTCTCCACTCCCGTCATCTACAAAATTCTCCGCCAGTGGGATGTGCCCGACGAAACCCTCGCCATCCTCGAGAACATCGACGACCCGCTCGCCCACGACGAAGACTCTCACGAACCTCACGATGAGTAGATAATCACGGCAGTTGAATTAGCTTCAACCCTGGCAACTGAAAATCCTTCACGTTATCTGTCGCAAATTCCATCCCATGCTCCAGTGCCGTCGCGGCCACCATCATGTCTGCAATGCTGCGTGTCTGACCTGCCTGCATCAACGCGGCCTTCATCAATCCTGCACGCTCAGCAATCTCTGGCGTTATCGCGTATCTCACCAACCCGGCCAGCAGCGCGCGTGTCATCACCTCTTCACGCGGCCGGCAACCCGAGTAAATCTCAGCCACGTTCATCGCCGACGTCGCCAGCTGCTCGCCCCTCAGCACCCACGCTTCAAGCAGACCTCGCCGCTGGTTGTGGTTCCGCAGCGCATCAATCAGCACGGTCGTATCAATCAGTATCATTTGGGATCCAGGTTTTTATCCCGCCCAGCCAGCCGGCTCTCCGGTTCATTCCGCAACCGGCGCACCCATTCTGCTGTACCCATCTCGGCCAACTCAGCGTGGTCTTCATCGCGCCATGCAGGCTCATCGCTGCGCAAAAACGCCAGCATCTTCTGCCGCCTGACCTCGTTCTCGGCCAACTCAACCAGAAACGCGCTCCGCCCCCGCGGCCCGGCGATCGCATCGATCTCCTTGGCCAGCTTTTCAGGTAAAACAATATGTGCTCTCAATGTGGACATAATAAAGCCCATACGCTATGGGCTTTCCAAGTATACCGCCAAATCAATCTCAAAATCAATCAGTTGTCTTCCCCCTCAATCCCGCCCGCGCCCAAACACAGTTAAACTGGTAGAGTTATGAAAACACTCACCGGCAACCAGATCCGCGCTGAATTTCTGCGCTTTTTTGAGACCAAGGGCCATCGCACGGTCCACTCCTCGTCGCTCGTTCCCGCCAACGACCCCACGCTCCTCTTCACCAACGCGGGAATGAATCAATTTAAAGACCTCTTCCTCGGTGCCGAACGCCGCGACTACTCACGCGCCTGCACATCGCAGAAGTGCGTCCGCGCCGGCGGCAAGCACAACGATCTCGAGAACGTCGGCTTCACCCGCCGCCATCACACATTTTTCGAAATGCTCGGCAACTTCAGCTTCGGCGACTACTTCAAAAAGGAAGCCATCGCCTACGCATGGGAGCTCATCACCAGCCCCGAGTGGTTCAACATCCCCAAGGACCGGCTCTACGTGACGATTTTTGAGGGTGCTGACGGTGTCCCGCGCGACGACGAAGCCGAAAACTTTTGGATCGCCGCCGGCGTTCCCAAAGCACGCATCCATCAGTATGGCCTCAAGGACAACTTCTGGCAGATGGGCGAGACCGGCCCCTGCGGCCCTTGCTCCGAAATTTTCTACGACCTCGGTATCGAAGCCGCAACCGAGCCCGGCGTGGACAAACCCTTCGGTCAGGACGACGCCCGCTACGTCGAAATCTGGAACCTCGTCTTCATGCAGTTCGACCGCTCCGCCGTCGTCGACCCCAAAACAAAAGCGACAACCTACAAGCTCACCCCGCTCCCCAAGCCCTCCATCGACACCGGCATGGGACTCGAGCGCATAGCCGCCGTGTTGCAAGGCAAGCTCTCCAACTTTGAGACCGACCTCTTCACGCCGCTCATCGCCCGCGCCGCCGAGCTCACCGGCGCAAAGAACGATGTCAGCATCGCCAGCTTGCGCATCATCTCCGACCACGCCCGCGCCGCAACCTTCCTCATCAACGACGGCGTGCTCCCTTCGAACGAAGGCCGCGGCTACGTCCTGCGCAAAATTCTCCGCCGCGGCATCCGTCACGGTAGATTGCTGGGGCAAGAGCAGCCGTTTTTGCATGAGATGGTCTTTGCCGTGCGCGATTTGATGATGGGCGCTTACCCCGAGTTGGCTGATTCTGCCGAGCGTGTGGCCAAGGATGTGCTGGCTGAAGAAAAGCAATTCGATCGCGTGTTGAATTCCGCATTAAAAGTGTTAATGGATGATCTTTTCACGACAGTAGCGATCGATATTGAATCCCACGCAGATATTAAAAGTGATTTCTTGCAGGTCAAGGGTTTATCACCAAAAGATCCTGAATTCATACAATTTCTAAGTGATATGGGCTGCATAAAGAATCCGATTTTGCGTCAGTTACAGCATATGGTTCGTTTAACGCAAGTGCTTTCAAGTCTCTACAAGACGCCTACGTACAACGGTGAGAAGGCTTTCCATCTCTACGAGACCTTCGGCCTCCCGCTCGACTTCATGGTCGAAGCCGCACGCGACGCAGGCGTCGCATTCGACGAAGCCGGCTTCGAAGCCGCCAAGGAAGCCGAGCAGGCCCGCGCCCGCGCCAGTTGGAAAGGCGGCTCACAAAAATCTGCATCGCCCGCATTCCGCGACCTCGCCAAAACTGAGTTCCTCGGTTACCGCCAGCTCGACGCGCACGATTGCAAAGTCCTAGCCATCGTCAAGGACGGCGTCGGTGTTCCCGCTGCCAAATCCGGCGATGCTGTCGAAATCGTCCTCGATGCAACCAGCTTCTACGCCGACTCCGGTGGCCAGGCCGGTGACACAGGCCGCTTCACCTCGCCCGACGGCAACACCCTCGTCGCCGAAATCGAAGGCTGCGTCGCTCCCGTTCAAGGCGTTCGCGCGCACAAGGCCGTGCTCAAGCAAGACCTCACCGTCGGCGACCGCGTCAACACCATCGTCGACGCCACACGTCGCAACGCCACCCGCCGCAATCACACCGGCACGCACTTGCTCCACGCCGCTCTCCGCCAGGTTCTCGGCACACACGTCAAACAGGCCGGCTCCGCCGTCGACCCCACGCGTCTGCGTTTTGACTTCTCGCACTTCGCGCAGGTCGCCCCCGAAGAACTCGAAGAGATCGAGAGCATCGTCAACCACGAGGTCCTCGTCAACACCGCCGTCGACACAATCGAGGACGTTCCCATCGACGTTGCCGTCAACGAGTACCACGCCATGGCGCTCTTCGGTGAAAAGTACGGCGACAAGGTACGCGTCGTCAAACTCGCTGACGGCTTCTCCACCGAACTCTGCGGCGGCACGCACACCACCGCCACCGGCGAGATCGGCCTCATCAAGATCATCGGCGAAGGTTCCGTCTCTTCAGGCGTTCGCCGCATCGAAGCCATCACCGGCCTCGGCGCGCTCGACGAGTTCCGCCGCGACTATGAACTCGCTCAGCTTGCCGCGCAGATTGCACCCGCAGGCGACAGCACTCCCGCCGCAGCGCTCAACCTCAAACTGCAAGCCACGGAAGAAGAGCTTAAAAAACTTCGCCGCGAGCTCGACGAGATGCGTATGAAGTCCGCCGCAGGCTCGCTCGATGAAGCGCTATCAAATGTAATCGACGTGAAGGGCGTCAAGCTCGTCACTCTCCGCGCCGACTCGCTCGACCGCGGCCAACTCCGCACGCTCGTCGATAACCTGAAACAAAAGCTCGGCGAAGGCGTTGTTGTTCTCGCATCCGCGCAGCCTGAGGGCAAGGTCGCCATCATCGCCGGCGTCACCGCTGGCCTCACCAAGAAAATCCAGGCCGGCAAAATCGTCGGTGCAGTCGCTAAGTTTGTCGGCGGCTCCGGCGGCGGCAAACCTGAAATCGCTGAAGCCGGCGGCAAAGACCAATCGCAGATCGACGCCGCCCTCCAGGCCACGCCAAACGCAATCGCCGAACTCCTAGGCTAATCACACCAGCAAAATCATGAAAAACAAAGGGTTCGGCTCTGGCCGGACCCTTGGCCATTGTCTTCCGCAACGTTCTACTGACCCCTCAATTTCCCTTTGCCTCCAAAATGGTAGAATGGTACCATTTAAAGGTAGAAGGGTGGAATCCAATGAGCCTCAACATCAAAAACCCGGAAACCTACCGCCTGGCCAAGGAACTGGCCAAGCAAACAGGTGAGTCTGTCACCCTCGCCGTAACAATTGCCCTCAAAGAGCGGCTCGAGCGCGGCGAGAAAGAAAAGCTCAGAGCCAAGCGCCACAAAGTCATGTTGGAACTAACCGCTCGGACATCGGAAATTATGAATGATGGTCGCACCACCGAGGATTTATTCAATGAACTCTACGACCCAGAAACGGGGTTGCCCGCATGATTGTAGATTCATCCGCATTGATTGCAATTCTCAAACGCGAGGCGGATTGGCAGGCCTATTCGCAGTCGCTCAATCGCGCCTCTAGCGTCTCTCTATCAGCCGCAAATTATTTTGAGGCGTCGATTGTGGTTGATGGCTGGAAAAATCCAGTGCTGAGCGCCGACTATGACACGCTGGTTGAGAATTACAACATCAGCATCACCCCCGTGACGGTATCCCAGGCCCGCATCGCACGCCAGGCCTATCGCGACTACGGAAAAGGCAGCGGCCATCCCGCGCAACTGAACTTCGGCGACTGCTTCAGCTACGCCCTCGCCCGCGAAAAACGCGAGCCCATCCTCGCCAAAGGCGACGACTTCACCCACACCGATCTGCGCATGGCGTAGTGCGGCAACATATCGTTGAATTCTGTGAGAACTTGGAATACTTTGACTTCAGAGGTGAGGTTATGGTGAAATGTTGCAAAATATGCGGCAGAATGAATTGTTCGATTCGAAATAAATGTAAACAGTTAAAACCAACCCGAAGCCAGCGAAGAAATAGCTCTAGACGAGCATAGATCAAGCTGCTTCAAATATAGCCTTTACCTTTGCGAGCACTTCATCAAGTTGAGGCTGCGGTAGAGTGTCTATCTTGCGCCCATTCCGCGCATTGATATCCAGAACTCTTGGCTGGTCACAGCGAATAATGCCGGTTGTATGAATTCCGCTCATAGGAACTGCAAATCTGATTCGTCGCGCAAAATCACCGCCATGAGTTATCGGCAGCACTACGGGCAGTCTTGTAACTGCGTTGAACTGTGAATGCGAAATGACGAGGACAGGTCTAGTGCCGTGCTGCTCATGGCCTTGGGTCGGGTCCAGTGATACTAGATAAATATCACCTTGTTTCAAAGCAATTCTCCGCCTCTCGCAGGTGCATCGATCCATTCGCGTTCTTCAATTGTGAGCGGCTGCGAATAATCAGAATTAGCCAGTAATTCAGCCAGCGTGTAATGAGGCTTGGGTTTTGGGTCAATAATCAAGCGACCATCCTCCACTGCCATTGCTACCGAAGACCCAGGTGAGAGATGGAGCACATTCAATAGTGCGGGTGGAACCGCCAACATCACGGAACCCCCAACTTTTCTAAGACTTGTAGTGTGCATAGAGACCTCACCTTCATATTATATAAAAATATAACACGAAGGTGTATGATTTACTCCTTGTAAGCCACGCGCCCTTCGCTGATAGTCCACCGCACCTTGCCGCGCATTGTCCAGCCATCAAACGGTGTGTTCTTTGACTTCGACTTTGAATCAGCTGCCTTGAACACCCACTCCGCATTCGGGTCAAGGATCACACAATCGGCAAAGCTACCCACCGCCAGCGTCCCGCGTCCCTTGAGATTTAACAACGCCGCCGGTTGCGCGCTCATCAAGCTCAACACGCGGCCCAGCGGCATCTTCCACTGGTAATGCAGCCACTCAAGGCAAAGCCCGAGCGAAGTCTCCAGACCGGTGATTCCGTTCGGCGCGCGCTCAAACTCCACTTCCTTTTCATGCGCGGCATGCGGCGCGTGGTCCGTCGCAATGCAATCCACCACGCCGTCGAGTATCGCTTCGATCATCGCGTCGCGGTCCTTCGCCGAACGCAGCGGCGGACACATTTTCGCGTTGGTGTTGTACTCGCCCACATTCTCATCTGTCATCAGAAAATGATGAGGTGCAACCTCACAGCTCACGCGCAATCCATTTCGTCGCGCCTGCCGTATCGCCGCCATAGCCGCGGCAGTGGAAGTATGCGCCACGTGATAATGCGGCCGCAGCTCGCTCAACTCGCTAACCAGCTTGATGTCGCGCTCGACGATCTGGCTCTCCGCCTCGGCTGGCATTCCGCGCAGCCCAAGCTTGAAGGCCACCGGCCCGGCGTTCATGCTGCCGCCGGCGGTCATGCGCGTATCTTCTGCGTGCTGTATCACCGCAAGCCCAACCCGCGCCGCCGCTGCCAGCGCCTCGCGCATCACGCTGTCTTTCAGAATCGGCAGTCCATCATCGCTCACCGCAACCACGCCCGCAGCTTTCAACGCGGCATAATCATTTATCGCCTCGCCCTTGAAGCCGCGCGTCGCCGCACCGATAGGAAACACCCGCACCACTGCGCCGCGTTCCGGCGCCTGCATCCAGCGCGTTATCTCCGGCGAATCATTCACCGGTGCTGTGTTCGGCATCGCCGCAAGCGCGGTAAACCCACCTGCTGCCGCAGCAGCAGTGCCCGTCGCAATCGACTCCTTATGCGCCTGCCCGGGCTCGCGCAAGTGAACATGAATATCAACCAGCCCTGGCGTAACCACCAGCCCGCTCGCGTCTATCACCTCTGCATCAGCCGGTGCCTTCAACTTGCCCGTTGCTGCAATCTCGGCAACGCGCCCATCCTTCAGCAACAGGTCCTTCGCGGCATCAACGCCCGCTGCGGGGTCAAGCAATCTTCCGCCATGGATAACGATCGGCTTCATCGGCTTGCTCCCTTTTTATCGATCGCGTCAAACGCGCGTTCTATCAGCGCCATGCGTGTCGGCAATCCATTGTGTACTTGCTCAAGTATCTTCGCTTGCGGTCCATCTGCAACCTCCGCAGTCAGCTCCAGCCCGCGAATGATCGGCCCCGGATGCAACACGATTGCCTCCGGTGCAAACTGCGCCAGCCGCGTTTCATTGAGCTGATACTTCACTTTGTACTCTTCGAGGTCGACGTTAAGGCCAGCCAGTCGCTCTGACTGAATGCGCAGCATCATCACCACGCGTGAACGCTTCAGCGCAGTTTCAAAATCCCGCTCGATCACTACTCCCGGCGCACTCTCCGCCGCCACATCCGGCAGCAACTCTGGCGGGCCACTCAGCACAACCTCGGCACCCAGCTTCGGCAGCAGCAACATATTCGACCGCGCCACGCGGCTGTGCAGAATGTCGCCGACTATCGAAACCGTCACGCCCTTCAGCGTCTCCGCCGTCAACTCCACTTCGCCCTTCGCGTGCTTCGGACTGATGTGCGTAAGCATCGTCAGCAGATCAAGCAGTGCCTGCGAAGGATGCTCATGTTGTCCATCGCCCGCATTCAACACGGGCAGGTTTGTGAAGTGCTCCAACACATACGGCGCACCTGAACAGTTATGCCGCAAGATGATCGCCTCGGCACCCAGCGCGCGCAGCGTCAGTCCGGTGTCCTTGAGCGATTCGCCTTTCTCAATGCTGCTCGACAAGTTTGAGACCAGTGTAGTGTCGATGCCCAGGCTCTTCGCCGCCAGCTCAAAGCTGGTACGCGTACGCGTCGACGATTCATAAAAAAGCAGTGCAACGCGCCGCTTGGCCAATCGCTTGGCGCGCGTCAACGGCTCTTCATGGATAAGAAAATCCGCGCGCTTCAGAACGTGAGAGATATCCACGAGCGAAAACTGCTCTATCGATATCGCCGAACCGGCATGATGCGGAAATGGAGGTTTGGGCGCAGCAGGTGTGCGTGGGTGGGGTCGTGCGGTGGAAGAAGCTGGCGTCGCCATGGCTTTATCTTCAGCCGATCTTTGTTGTTGAAGCTCACTTTCAGGCGGGACCGGCAAGGCCTGAAGATGAGCCGGATTAATCGACCTTCTCGACCAGTTGGACCTGCTCGTCGTCGTCCACCTCGCGGAACTTCACTTCAATGATCTCGCGGCCGCTCGTCGGCACATGCTTGCCAACATACGTCGCCTCGATCGGCAACTCGCGATGTCCGCGGTCTATCAACACCGCCAACTGCACGCGGCGCGGACGTCCATGGTCAAACAACGCATCAAGCGCGGCGCGAATGGTGCGCCCCGTGTAAAGAACGTCGTCGCACAGGATCACATCGCGTCCGTTGACATCAAAGCCAAGCGAGCCCGGCGTCACCACCGGCCGCGTATCGTGCGTCGTAAGGTCGTCGCGATAAAAGCGGATGTCAAGAACGCCTGTGTCGATAGTGCGTTTCTCAATTCCCGAGATCAGCTTCGCCAACCGGTCCGCAAGTGGAATGCCGCGGCGCTTGATGCCGACCAGCGCCAGCTGTTCGCTGCCATTGGTCTTCTCAACGATCTCGTGCGCCAAACGGACCAGCGTCCGTTCGATCTCCGAGGCCGACATCAGGCGGCCTTTCAGCCGCAAATTAGGTGCTTGTGAAGCGTCGCTCATGTTCACTCTCTTCATAGGAGGATACTTTTTCAGCTCATCCACCGGCAAGTGCAGAACGCTGTGGAGAAACCGGGCCGGAATAAGCGCCGAGTACATTGGTTCCCACTCGCCCAAGCTCCCCTCGGGACGCGGACAACCCCAATGGCGTAGACTTTTCATAAGCGTAATTGAATGGGCAAACCAGTAATGGATGCGCAAATAGCACTGCTAATTCGGCTTCAGGCAATTGACTTGGAGCGCGTGCGCCTCAATGCCCATCTAAAGACCCTGCCTCGCGAGATTCGTGAAGCTGAGCTCGCTCTCGACGCCGCACAGCAGGCTGTCTCCGCCGCTTCCAGCGCCATCAATCGCGAAGAAACCCTCCGCACCAAAATGGAGCGCGAAGTCGCCACATTTCAACAAAAGGCCACTCGGTTCAAGGCTCAGCAGGATGCCGTCACGACAACCGAGCAGGCCGCAGCCGTCGAGCACGAGATTGCATTCACCAAGACCGAGCTCGCCCGTCTGGAAGAAGAAGGCATGCTCAGCCTGGAGCGCACCGACGCCGCCGAAGCCGAACTCGCACGCGCCCGTATAAAAGTTGAAGAGCTATCCGAAGCGCTCGACAAGACCGTTGTCCGTATTCGCGCGCGCGAAGTCGAGGCCAAGAACGCACTACAGACACTCGAAGCAGAGCGCACAACCCTGCGCCCGAAGATTGAAGAATCCCATCTCATCCGCTATGACCGCATCTCCCAAAGTCGCGGCAGCGGCCTCGCCAAAGCCGATCGCCAGCAGTGCAGTGGTTGTAGCATGGGCATTCGACCGCAGATCTGGAACCAACTCCGCGAAGGCCAGCTCCTCACCTGCGATAGTTGCAACCGCCTGCTCTATTGGGACCCCGCCATCGTCGCGCCGTAATCCTGAACCCGCTCACTCCATCAGCTAACATGAATAGTGAAGGAGCGTGTGATAGTGGAACGGATGCAACGGATCTGTGTTGATATGGACGAAGTGATGGCCGATACCCTGGCCGAGCACATCCGCCGCTACAACGATGAGTTCAACGAGCGCGTCACCCGCGAAGAGCTCCACGGCAAGGGCCTGTGGGAGATAACTCCCGCCGAACGCCACCAGCGCCTGCGCGCCTTCCTTGACGAAGAGGATTTCTTCGCCGACCTGCCCGTAATCGAAAACTCCCAAGCCGTTCTCAAAGACCTCAGCCAGCGCTACGAGATATTCATCGCCTCCGCGGCCATGAGCGTTCCATACTCGCTCGGCCCAAAGTTCCACTGGTTGCAGCGCCACTTCTCCTTCATCCCGCCCACTCACTACGTCTTCTGCGGCGACAAAAGCATCCTCCGCGCCGACTTCCTCATCGACGACCTGCCCAGAAATTTCACGCGCTTTGAAGGCAAAGGCCTGCTTTACACCGCGCCGCATAACCTGAACGCAACCGGCAATTTCACGCGCGTAAATAATTGGCTTGAGGTTGCGGAGTACTTCAACAAATTAAATTAAACACTAGCTCTTCAATAAATATTGTCTGCCCCGTATTTCATACTTGCCACTCGCCACACGTCCTATCGCTTCCGGATAAGCTTTATGCTCTTCATTCAGAATTCGAGCCGCCAGCGTCTCCGCCGTATCTTCATCATGCACCGGAACTGTCCGCTGCAAAAGAATCACCCCGTGGTCCAGGTGCTCGTCCACAAAATGAACCGTGCATCCCGCAACCTTCACGCCAAAATCAAATGCCTGGTATTGCGCGTCGAGTCCCGGAAACGCTGGCAGCAGTGACGGATGAATATTTAAAATTCGATTTTGAAATGCGCTGATAAACTCCGGCGATAGCAGCCGCATATAACCGGCCAGGCACACCAGCTCCACTCCATACGCGCGCAGCGTTTCAATGCACGCCGCATCATGCTCCTCGCGCTTGCGGCCCTTAGAAACATGCAGCGCAGTCGGAAGCCCCAGCTTCTTCGCCGCTTCCAGCCCCGGCGCTTCGGCGATATTCGCTATCACTACAGCGATCTCAACACCGGTCAGCCGCCCCTCGCGGATAGCCGCATCAATGGCCAAAAAATTTGACCCGCGCCCCGAGAGCAGTACCCCCAGCTTCATCTGTAATGAACCTTGCGATCGCCTTCAATCACGCGGCCTATGACGTAGAACTTTTCTTCAGCCTTGTCCAGCAGCGCCTTCGCACGCGTAAACTTCGCCGCCGGCACAGCCGCAATCAAACCGATGCCCATGTTGAAGGTCCGCATCAGCTCATCCTCAGGCAACTGCCCCAGCTCCCGCAGATGATTGAACAGCGGCAATATCGGCCAGCTTCCAATCTCTATCTGCGCGCCCGTTCCGCGTGGCAATATGCGCGGCAAGTTTTCCGTGATGCCGCCGCCAGTGATGTGCGCCATGCCCGTCGTCAGCCCCGCGCCCGTCAGTCTGCGTATCACGCTCAGATAACTGCGATGCGTCTTCATCAACGCCGCACCCAGCTTCTCTTTGATCGCCGAAACAAACTGGTGCGGCTTGTAACCCGCCACATCAAACAGCAGCTTCCGCGCCAGCGAGTAGCCATTCGTATGCAATCCCGTGGAAGGGAAGCCAATCAACACGTCGCCCGGCTTGATTCCAGCGCCCGTCAGCAGCTTCGATTCTTCAACCACGCCGACGATAAATCCCGCCACGTCATATTCGCCATCGGCGTAGAAGCCCGGCATCTGCGCCGTCTCGCCGCCGATGAGCGAAAGACCATTCGCCTTGCACGCGTCGGCCAGTCCGCCAACAACCTGCTCGGTCACCCATGGGTCGAGCTTGCCGCTTGCAAAATAATCCAGAAAGAACAGCGGCGTCGCGCCCTGCACTGCAATGTCGTTCACGCAGTGGTTCACCAGGTCGATGCCCACAGTGCTGTGCAGCCCCAGCGCAAAAGCCACCTTCAGCTTCGTTCCCACGCCGTCGGCCGAGCTCACCAGGATCGGCTTGCGCCACTTCGTCAGGTCCAGCTTGTACAGCGCGCCAAAGCCGCCAATGGTCCCCATCACCTGCCGTGTAAATGTCTTTTGCGCAATGTACTTTATCTTTTCCTTCGCGCGGTCCGCACCCTTGATGTCGACGCCCGCCTCGGCATACGAGAACGGCTTCAGCGTCTGCTCAGGCAGCAGTGTCGTATACGGCACAACCGGAGCGGCAAAAGGAGCAACAGCAATCACCGGCGCAACTGGTGCCACCGGGCTCGCCGTTTTCTTTGCCTTGGGCGCAGCCTTCGTCGCTTTGGGAGCGACCTTCTTGGCCACTTTCTTCACTGGCTTCTTCGCCGCCACAGGTTTTTTCTTCACTTTGGCCTTTTGGGCTTTCTTGGGGATTTTCTTGGATTTAACCGCTGCTTTGGGCACTTTTTATGCGCTCCTTTTCACGCACGCTCTCCGAGCGGCGCAAATTGTACGGAAGATTGATTTTATCAGGCTTTTCAGGCCTTGCCGCGTGAATTAAAGTACAACTCAGAGGGTCCTAGAATGAGCTGTTGCCCGCCCGATTCCGATAGCCGCCGCCCCGCCTGGCAATGGTCCGCCGGCATTGTTTGCCTTCTTACAGCTATCTTGTTGTATTTTGTGCACTTACCTCCAGAGTGGAAGGCCCAGACCTGGGTCGATTTCGCTGAAGGCCTGCTCTTCGGCGTCTCCATCGGCCTATTCCTCATCGCACTGGTCAACAGCCGTAAGCGCGATTGACCCCTATTTGGTACTTTCGTCAGCCCAAATCATAAAAAATGGAAAGCCGACTTGACATCTGCACAACCCCTCTGTACTCTGAAATGGAAAGTTAACTTTCCATGAGCCCAATCATCACAAACCGTGTCAAGGAGCTCCGCGCCGAGCGCGGCTGGACGCAGGAGCAGCTCGCCACGGCCGTTCAGGTCTCTCGCCAAAGCATCAACGCCATCGAACGCGATCGCTACGTCCCCAGCCTCGAACTCGCACTCAAATTCGCGCAGGTCTTTGAACGCGCCACCGACGACATCTTCCAACTGGAGCCCAAACCATGACCCATCCATCCTCAGCCGCATCCCCTGGTTGCGCCAATTCGTCGATGAGCGCTTTCTCGACCACCGCCGCCGCTCAAGCAGCACCGCAGGTTTTGCAGCCCTCTTAGTCGCCCTCGGCTTTTTCGAGTACCACATCTTCGCTCACCACATCATCAATTGGGAGCTGCTCATCATCATGGCTACCTTCGCCATCGTCAAAACAACTTCATTCTTCTGGTACCGCAGCCGCCACTAAAGGAGTCCGACCGATGCTCTCATCTTCTTCACGCAACGCTATTCGCAATTCCACAGCATTTCGTTTCGGAATCATATCGTTGGCTCTCGGCCTCGCAGTACGCACACTGATGCCTGTGGCCACATTTCAATTCAAATCCGCGTTTGAAGCTGCCAGTGGTTTTTTGATAGGTCTCTCCATCGGCCTCATGCTCATTCCGCTCATCAAAAGCCGTGTCTGTTAGCGCACAACAAAATGCCGCCGCTCCTCGTCCGTCGGAACCGGGCACGCAGCAAGCCGTTTCCTGAACCTGAAACGGTTCCGCGCCACGCAACGGTAAAAGGAATCGCGCAAACCCCGCGGCACAACGCGCATCACTCCAGCTACAGGCCTCCACGGCTGCTTCAGCTCCTTCATCGCAGCCAGCAAGGCATCAGAGCGCGTCAGCACCGCACCGTCCGCACTTACCACCACCATCGTCTCGCCCGCCTGCGCTGCGATCTCTGCAAACTGGTCCAATGGAGCAAACCGCAGACGGTCCCGCCGGTCGCGCTTCAACAGCCACCGCACTGCTCCATTGCACAGTCCGCAATGCCCATCAAAGAGCACCAGCAGCCGTCCGTCCAACGCCGCTTTCATCTCGTCTTTTAACAAATCTCCCACTACATTGTTCGATGCTTCCTAACCCCGCCCCGACGCATCCACTCCACCCCGCTTCACAGAACAGCTTTTTGAGTTACAGTAGAAATCTTCAGCGAGCGATTAGCGAGCAATGGCCGCACCGCAGGTGCTGTGACCCGCTTCACTCGTTCGTCTTGCCTGCCGCCAAATATACTTAACTCATCATGAGCACAGCCAATCGTCCCAAGAGCCAGCAACTCCAAACCCGCGCCGAGCGCTTCTTCCCCGGCGGCGTCAACTCGCCCGTCCGCGCCTTTCGCTCCGTCGGCGGAGCTCCGCCCTTTATTGCGCGCGCCGAAGGTGCCTACCTCTACGACGCTGACGGCAATCGCTACATCGACTACTTCGGCTCCTGGGGCCCCATGATTCTCGGCCACGCCTTCCCGCCCGTTGTCGATGCCATCCAACGCGCCGCTAAAAACTCCGCCAGCTACGGCGCATCCACCGCCGCCGAGGCCGACCTCGCAGAGCGCGTCACCGCCTGCTACCCGGTGCTCGAGAAGCTACGCTTCGTCAGCTCCGGCACCGAGGCCACCATGTCCGCCATCCGCCTCGCCCGCGCCGCAACCAACCGCAAGCTCATCGTCAAGTTCGAGGGCTGCTACCACGGCCATGCCGACGGCCTGCTCGTCAAAGCAGGCTCCGGCATCGCGACCCTCGGCATCCCCGGGTCAGCGGGAGTTCCAGAAGAGATAGCTGGCCTCACACTCGCGCTCCCCTACAACGACGTACCCGCGCTCGAAGCCGCATTCCGCGCCCACCCCAACCAGATTGCCGCCGTCATCCTCGAGCCCGTCGTCGGCAACGCCGGCTGCATACTCCCCGCAGAGGGCTACCACGCCGCCATCCGCTCCCTCACCCGCGAGCACGGCGCGCTCCTCATC
>CAIMNN010000334.1 GCA_903842845.1 uncultured Acidobacteriaceae bacterium
AACTCGAGCCGCACTTCGCCCTCATTGCTAAGTGCCTTCAAAAAGTCCAGCATGTACCCTGAGTTGAACCCAACCGTCAGCGCGTCGCCTGTGTACGGCGTGTCGATCGTGTCTTCGCTCTCGCCTGCCTCGGTCGAGCTCGAGCTTATCTTCAGCTCGTTCGACTCAAGTTTCAGCCGGATTGCACCCGACCGCTCATCGGCAAATTGCGCCACGCGTTGAATCGCCTGGCCAAGCTCCGACGCTGCGACAATCACAAACCGTGTGTTGTCGCGCGGCATCACCGCTTCGTAATTCGGGAAGTTGCCGTTCAGCTTGCGCGAACTCAATGAGCGGTGCCCGACCTTGAAGTAAAGCGTGTGCTCGTCGTCCGCAAAATCAATCGACTCATCTTCGGTCGCCGAGAGCAACTGCCGCAGCTCGTCAAGTGCCTTGCGTGGAATCAGCACGCGCTTCTCGCCGCTGATGCCCTCTATGTTCTCGTTCACCTTCTCGACAAACGATAACCTGTGTCCATCCGTCGCAACCATTGCCAGCGACTCAGCTTTGATCACCAGCAGCGCGCCATTCAGCGTATAGCGTGACTCTTCGTTCGAGATAGCAAATATTGTCCGCGCAATCAACGTCCGCAACGCAGCCGATGAAATCTTAATCGCGTCGCCGCTCGGGAACTCCGGCACCTGCGGATAGTTCGCTCGCGCCATACCGACGATTTTCGTATTCGAACGGCCCGACTTGATCTGCACCCAGTGGTTGTCGAGCAGCTTGATCGATATTTCACCCTCGGGCAGCAGCTTGATGTAGTCGTAAAGTTTGCGCGCGGGAATCGTGCACGATCCAGCCTTTTTCACCTTCACCTGCGCGCTGGTTCGTATCGCCTGATCCAAATCGGTCGCAGTCAAGCTAAGCTTGTCACCCTCGGCTTCAAGCAAAAAATTTGAAAGTATTGGGATAGTGGTCTTGCGCTCCACCACACCCTGCGTTGCGGTAAGCTCCTTCAGCAGATCCTGACGGCTGACTGTAATTTCCATCGCATCCCCCCACACCGGCAACACGGCCCAAAGTAATCTCCACCGAGCCTGCTGCGAACACTCTACAACATTTCGAACGGCTCTGAAACCGTTCATTTATCTGCATTTCATTCTAGTCACCATTCAAATAACACGTGAGTGGAAAACAGGGTATTAACTCTGAATTCCATACACTTGAGTCTTGCTACCTTCCATTCTGGGCAAACGCCGTTCTCCACATCGGCTGAGCTGCGTCGCTACGGTTGCTTTTTACTTAGTGTGTAGTTTCTTTAATACCTAGTAACAGTAGTAGTTCACCTTGCAAAAGTGGAAAAACTTCCAACCCATTGAATCCATAGCTCCCGCACTACTGTCCACATTTCTAAAACTCGGCTGATGAAAACTGGACAATTGCAAAACTCTCTTCATCTTCCCTTTTGCGCACCACGTTTACCGCTTCTTGCACAACAACCGCTAAAACCCCTGTGAATCATCGCGGCTCAATGTGCAAAGTTGGTTTCCGTCCGCTGAACACGCACTCCCCATAACACCCATTCATCCACAGTGCATCGTTTCCGCAGCAGGCAACAACATCCCCATTCAGGAATTCAAATGCCAAATATTTCATGCAATCAGCGCACTCCAAAATAACTTAACTAAAATTTTTCTTGGGGAGCAGGCGCACTTGGCAATCCAGATCGACAAGCTGGAAGAGCAACTCATGCAGATGGCTGAGACGGACGCTCCGGGTCGCGACTTCTGCCACGCCATCGCCGAGCTCGCCCGAGCCAACCGCTTTGAGGACCTGCGCACCGTTCTGCCCGGTGTTGTCTATCGCGAGCTGTGCAACCGTTACCAGGCCGACCCAACGCTCTTCATCGCCGAGTGGCACAAGCTCTCGCACGAAATGCAGCAGGGCTTCCTGCTCCACGCCCGCCAGCGCCTCACCAGCCTCACCCGCTTGCAGCAGACCACAACCAACACTCCGGCTTGGAAGACGATTCAATACGCCCTCGACCGCCAGCAAAATGATCTGCTCCGTGCCGCCTTTGCGCTTGAACTTCTCCAACTCGTCGAGCCGGCCGTCGCCCGCGCCACTCATCTGCGCGAGTGCGTCGTCGGCGAAAGCTGTTCCGAAGAAGCCGACCGCTACCTCGACGAAGCCACGCGTTGCTACTTCTACGGCCTCTTCACCGCATGCGCGGTCATGTGCCGCTCCGTCCTCGAGGAGTCCATCAAGCAGCGCCTCCCTGTCCGCCTCTCGCGTCTTATTCAATCGCGCTATCGCAACGCCGCAACTCTCGGCAACCTACTCCACGAGGTCAACAACAATCTCCTCGATTGCGGCATCGACCCTGGCTTTCCACGCCTCGCCAACCAAGTCAACGACATCGGCAAAAAAGCTGTTCATCAAGGTCTGCTTGGTGAAGACGAGGCCCGCCGCTGCCTGCAAACCGCGCGCGAAGCTCTGGAGTCGCTCCTCGGCGCGCGAGCGGTATAATTCGTTTGCCTTCTATCCCCAACTGTTGACGCACAACTAAAGTTCAAAGAAATGTAAATTCTCACCGCATGCGCCTCAGCAGGTGACACAGCCACATTCATCACGTCAATCCTTTATCTCAAATCATCAGGAGCAAGATATGAGTATCGCGGCAGCTTACACTCGACTCATCCACACCGCCCGTTCATTTGGGATTCTCGCCGCGTTCCTCATAATTGTTTCCGCATTCCATTCTCTTCACGCGCAAACTCCTATCAACTTCGGCTCGGTCAACGTTGGCGCAAACAGCAACGCCACAGTCACGCTTCTCTTCGTCAACGGCGGCACGGCGAGCGGCACGCCGCCGGTTCTCACCCAAGGCATCTCGGGCCTCGACTTCCTCACCGTCAACACCGGCACATGCATCACCAACGGCTTGCCACACACCTACTCAGCTGGAGCAACCTGCACGCTCAACGTCAAATTCAAACCCGCGCGCCCAGGACTCCGCCTCGGCGCAGCGCAGATGCTCGATTCATCCGGCAACATCCTCGCGCAAACGTATATCTACGGCATCGGCGTCGGCCCGCAGGTCACCTTCGTCAATGAAGTGCTCGGCGTCTACCAGCCCGGCAGCCAACTCCCCATCAACGGTTATGCCACACCTTCAAACGTTGCCGTTGATGCCGCGGAAAACGTCTACGGTTCTGACTTCATTCTCGGCATTGTTATTGAAGCCACCGCTGCTTCAAATTATCAAAACCTCATCACGCTCGGTGGCGGATTCAACGCGCCGCAAAGCCTGGTCCTTGACGGCGCAGGCAATATATATGTTGCCAATCAAAATTCAAATCTTGTTCAGGAGATTCCGCCCAACTGCACGACCTCAGCCTGCGTCATCACGCTACCCGGCTCATACACCGGCGCAAGCGGAGTCACCGTTGACGGAGCGGGCAACATCTACGTCGCCAGCACAGACGGCAACATCCATGAGATCGAGACCAACGGCACCGTCCTTCTCCTCGGCACCTTCAACAACAGCACCAACGGAATCGTCGACATAGCACTCGACGCCGACCGCAATATCTTTCTTGAGGTCACCAACCAGCCGGACGTTATTGAGTACCTCTCCGCCACCAATTACGCCACCACCAAAACCATAAAGTCAGGTTTTGATGGCAGTGGCGGCCTCTTCATCGGTGGCATTACGCTCGACGCTCTCGGCAATATTTTTCTTCCCGAAGCCGTCAGCAACATCGTCCACGAGATTCCCGCAGCCGGCGGTTATAACTCTGTCATCACTCTCTCCACCGGTCTCAACCAGCCCAACGGCATTGCCGTCGACGCACGCGGCAACGTGTACGTCTGCAACGAAGGCGCAAACAACATCATCCGCCTCGACTACGCCGACGCCCCCACGCTCACCTTCCAGGACACAAATGCAGGCTCCACCAGCGCCGACAGCCCGCAGACCCTCACCTTCATCAACGACGGCAACGCCAATCTCGTCTTTAACGTTCCCACAACCGAAACCAACCCCTCCATCACTTCCGCTTACTCGCTCGACACAACCATCACCAACGCCTGCCCGCAGCTGACCACCGCATCAAGCCCCGCAACGCTTGCGCCCGGCAGCGATTGCCTTCTCCCCGTCAGCTTTACGCCTCCAGTAGCAGGAACCTACAACGGCCAACTAGTCATCACCGACAACGCTCTCAACGCCGGCGCGCCGAACTATGCGCAGCAGGTCATCAACCTTACCGGCGTCGGCATAGACACGCATACCATCACTTCAATTTCGGCAACGCCCAACCCCGTCTTCCTTAACAACAGCATCACCATCATCGCGATTGTCACTTCCAGCGCGGGCACACCCACTGGAAACATCACCATCAAAGACGGCGCAACCACACTCGCAAGCGGCACGCTCGATTCCAATGGCAGCTTCTCCCTCACGCTCAGTAATCTCCCCGCAGGCAATCACCAGCTCAAGGCCATCTACGCCGGTACGCCATTCTTCCTGCCCTCGACCAGCGGCAACTACATTGAGCAGATCGTCGACTTCACACTCGCCGCAAAATCATCCACACTCACTGTCACGCCCGGCAATTACGCCGTCTATAACCTCACCATCACGCCCAACGCGCCCGAGACCGCACTGCCCGCCGAGATTCAACTCACCCAATCCGGCATCCCTATTGATTCGACAGCCAGCTTTTCGCCGGCCACCATCTCTCCCGGCACCGGCGCGGCTTCGTTCACCTTCACCGTCAGCGCACCTATCGGCTTCGCCCGCAACTCCTCCACCACGCCCATCATTCTCTGCGCTCTGCTTCTTTTGCCCTTCTCGTTCCGACTCATCAACAAATCCAGCCGCACACTGCGCCGCGTCTCACTCGTCATCATCATCCTCGGCTCGCTCTCCTCCTCGCTGCTTTTCACCGGCTGCGGCTCTTACATCAGACCCGGCTCTTACACCATCCACATCACCGCCTCCAGCGGCGGCCTCGTACATACAACCGACCTCACGCTCAACTTCATCTGAGACACGCCCGCATCAATAATGCCCAACAAAGGTCTTTATACTGTTGAAGGATGTCTTACTCGGCGGCTTTAGCTGAACTTGCAGCACTGGCTCCGGAGCTTCATACAAAGCCCGGCGAGCCCCGCCGTAAATTCTCACTCGACGAACTCCGCATCCTCCTCGAAGCCCTCGACAACCCACATCAAAAATTCCGGTCCATCCTAATCGCCGGAACCAACGGCAAAGGCTCAACCGCCTCCACGCTTGCCTCTATCCTCAGCGCATCCGGCCTGCGCGCCGGCCTCTACACATCACCGCACCTTGAGCGCGTTAACGAGCGCATCCGCATCGATTCCCACCTCATCCCCGACGACGACTTCGGCCGCATCTACTTCCAGATGCGCAGAACCGCCGACCAGCTCATCGCGGACGGCAAGCTGCATCAACCACCCAGCTACTTCGAGTCCCTCACCGCGCTCGCCTTCCTTTTCTTCGCCGAGCAGCACATAGATATCGCGGTCCTCGAAGTCGGCCTCGGCGGCCGTCTCGACGCAACCAACATCGTTGACCCACTCCTCGCCATCATCACCGACATCTCCTTCGACCACATGGAGTGGCTCGGCGACACCATCGAGCTCATCGCGCGCGAGAAGGCCGGCATCCTCCGCCCCAACGGGATCCTCGTCACGCTCCCGCAGCTCCCCGCCGCCAACCAGGTCATAGGCGAAGTCGCCACAACGCTCAACGTCCGCGGCATCAGCGCTGTTCCATATGTGCCGGGCCTCAACTCCGACCCCGGCTCCGCTTACACGCTCGAGATCTGGAACCAGCCAGTCCTTATCGACTCACCGCTCACCGGCTCGCATCAGCTCCGCAACCGTGCACTCGCAATCGCCGCCGCCGTTGAACTCAAAGAGCACTTCAATCTTCCCATCACCGCCGACTCCATCGCACGCGGCATTAAGCAAGCAGTATGGCCGGGCCGCCTTGAGAAGTTCATCGGCTCCGGCAACACCGCATGGGTCCTCGACGTCGCACACAATCCCGCCGGAGCATGGGCCCTGCGCGCCGGATTGTCAGCCGAGCGCAAACCAACATCACTCATCTTCTGTTGCCTGCGCGACAAACCCATTGACGAGATCGGCAAAATCCTCTTCCCGCTCTTCGACAAGATTTTCTTCGCGCCCATCCACTCGCCACGCGCAACACCAATAGAGGAGCTTCTCGCCGCCGCCGCACTCACCGGCACTCCCGCGCAGGCCACAGCCTCCGTCGATGAGGCTCTCGCGCTCGCCGCGATGTATTCTCAAGGTGGAAGGGTCGTAGTCGCAGGCTCCGTTTATTTGGTCGGCGAAGCCCGGTCAAAAGTTTTGCAACTGGCCGTAGAGGCGGAGAAAGGTCAATGAGCTCGAACAACTTCAAGCGGCCCAACCCGCTCCCATTGTTAACTTGCTGGCGTACAAATCTCTACACGATTCCGCTCTTCATTCTTGCCACTGGCTTCTTCGGCTCCTGCGCGCTTTTTGTTTCTCTCTTTGAGAAAAGCGGCCGCATTCAACATCGCATCGCGCAGTTCTGGGCCTGGTGGCTGGTGCGCTTCTCCGGCGCAAAACTAACCATCGAGGGCACTGAGAACCTCAAGCTTCCCACAAACGCGGTCTACATTTCGAACCACACGTCGTTTATGGACACCCCTGTTATCTTTTCTGCGCTACCCTTTCAATTCCGCATCTTGGCGCGCAAGCAATTATGGCGTATCCCATTCATAGGATGGTACTTAGGTCGCTCTGGCCAGATTCCAATCGATACCGGGAACCCTCAAGCCTCACTCTCCAGCCTAGGTATCGGCTTAAAGGCCCTCCGCAACGGAATGAACATCTTCGTCTTTCCAGAGGGTGGCCGCACGTCGAATGGAGTCATGAGACCCTTTCTCGCCGGCGCCGCGTATCTGGCGATACGCGGCAAGGTTCCCATTGTCCCCATTGCGCTCGAAGGGGTTTACGATCTTCTCCCGATTCATACACGCCACATGTTTCCCCGCCCTATCCTCATGCGTGTCGGCAAGCCAATCTCCACCGAAGGCTACACGCTGCGCCAGGTCGACGAGCTCAATGAAAAGCTCCGCGAAACAATTCAACAGATGTTATCTAACTAGTAAACAGTAGCCCTACCGCAAAACACCTGCCCGGCGTACACTGTCCAAGCATGTCAGTCCATATCGCCATCCCCGAACCCACCAGCCTTGATCCGGAATACAACCAGCGCGCCATTGAGCCTTATATCTCCTCGCTCAAATCAGCCGGCGCCACACCGATTCTCATTCCGTTGCATGAGCGCCAGGACCGCGTCGCCCGCGTGCTGAATACCGTGCAAGGTGTTCTCCTCCCCGGCAGCAAATACGACATCGACCCCGAACGTTACGGTGAGCAGCGTCTGCCTGAATGTGGCCCACCCGACCCCGCACGTTCCGCAGTTGACGAGCTGCTATTGCAGGACGCCTTCAACATGCAGAAGCCGGTCTTCGGAATCTGCGCCGGACTTCAGATGCTCAACGTCTGGTTGAACGGCACCCTCAACCAACACATCGACTCACCGGTCAATCACCGTCCCGGCCGCCACGTTCTCGAAGCCCATCAGGTCGAACTGATCGCAGGTACGCGCCTCGCGAAACTGCTCCCACTGAAGGACTCGGAAGCCCACCGGCTTACCGTGAACTCAAGTCATCATCAGTCCATCAAACAAATTGGCGACAATCTGCTCATGGCGGCTCTTTCAACAGAGGACGGAATCATCGAAGCCGTCGAACTGAACTCGACCGATCATTTCGTTCTCGGTGTCCAGTGGCACCCCGAACGCAGCTACGCGCAATCGGCCGCTTCGCGTGCCATCTTCGCCGCCTTCGTCCAGGCCGCCTCCTGTTGGCAGCCACGCATCATTGAGGAATCGGTCAACGCGTGAGCCTCGAAGCGAAGCTAGCCACCCTCATCACCGAAGCGAGCTTTGAGCCGTTGACCTCATCGCAGGCCGACAGCTTCGCCAAATACATTGAACTCTTTCTCAAGTGGAACCAGAAGACCAACCTCTCCGCCATCCGCGACGAAGACGAGATCCTACGCCGCCACATCCTCGAATCCATACAGTGCGCGCAAATCCTCCCCGCAGGCCTGACCTCACTCCTCGACTTCGGCTCCGGCGGCGGACTCCCCGGCGTCCCCATCTCCATCCTTCACCCGGAGAGTGAAGTCACGTTGGCTGAGTCGCAGATCAAAAAGGCGACCTTCCTGAATGAAGTTGTTCGCACCTTGAGTCTGAAAGCCAAAGTCCACTCCGCCCGTGCAGAACTTCTCACCCGCAAATTCGACTGCGTTAGCCTCCGTGCCGTCGACAAAATGACCGAGGCGGTCCAGGCCGCAACCCATCTCCTCGACCCCGGTGGCTGGCTGGTACTGATGACCACAACCACCGACTCAACACCCCTCCAGGCCGCCGCAGGCCCCGCCTTAACCTGGCAGGACCCGATCCCAATCCACGCCTCCGACTCCCGCTTAATCCTCCTCGGCCGCAAGAGCTAGCCCCCACCCTCAGACCCCCTAATGTTCCACGTGGAACATAACAGCAAATAAATCCCCGCCCCCTCCCAAATCAGAACCCAAGCCCAGCCAGTGTTCCACGTGGAACATCCGCACTCCACCACTCCAAAATCCCCCTAAACCAACTGTAGTTTTCCACCGCTCCACCCTTTTTGAGCCCCTCTGTCGCATAAATGCATATACATCCGCAAACCCGCTCTCTATAAGCCTTTCAAGCACCCCGACCCTTCAGCCCCAAAAAGCTTTCCACAGCTTCCCGTATTTCTCCACAGCCCTCCTCGCAACACTTCTCTCTGCCTTTCGCGATACTCTTGTTTCCGACAGGAAAGTTAGCATGGGCAAGATCATCGGTATCGTGAACCAGAAAGGCGGAGTGGGCAAAACCACTACCGCCATCAACCTCGCAGCTTGCCTCGCAATCGACGGGCTACGCATCCTGCTCGTCGACTGTGACCCCCAGGCCAACGCCTCCTCCGGCCTCGGCGTCCAAAAGGACGACAACCGCCACTCCATCTACGACGTCCTCATGGGCGACGCGCAGGCCGAGCAGACCATCCTCCCCACCGAGATAGACCAGCTCTTCCTCCTTCCCGGCTCCAAAAACCTCACCGGCGCAAACATCGAGCTCGCCACCACCGAGGACCGCGCACTCTACCTCCGCCGCGCCCTCGCCCCGGTCCGCGACCAATACGACCTCGTCATCCTCGATTGCCCGCCCGCCCTCGACCTCCTTACCCTCAACGCCCTCGGTGCAGCGGACACCCTCATCGTCCCCATGCAGGCTGAATACTTCGCCCTTGAAGGCATCTCCGAGCTCGTCTCCACACTCGAGCGCGTCCGAGCAAGCGTCAACCCCGAGCTCACCATCCACGGCGTCCTCCTAACCATGTACGACGAGCGCACCAACCTCGCCCAGCAGGTCACCGAGACACTCCGTGAATACTTCCGCGAGCGCCTCTTCAAAACCGTCATCCCGCGCAACGTCCGACTCGCTGAAGCGCCCAGCCACGGCAAGCCTGTCGCAATCTATGATCCACGCTCCCGCGGAACCGAGGCCTACTTCGACCTGGCCACTGAATTTTTAGACCGCAACAAGATCAAGGCGCCACGCACTGCCGCTCGCAAGCAGGCGATGAAGCAGCCCGGAGATGCAAAAGTTCACTTCTGGCCCTACGCCTGAAGCTACCCCCGCACTGCCGCTTCACCCGCTCCTGCCGCTGACTTTGCTCCGCAGGAGCCATTAGATTTTTTCAGAATGAGGATTCACCCATGACCGCAGCCATCATCGACCCCAAACGCCGCGCACTCGGTAAAGGACTCGACTCGCTCCTCCCTCGCGCCACATCCTCCGCCGCAACCGCTGACTCCGACACCGGCAAGCCACGCGAGATTCCCGTCGGCGAGATCGACCGCAACCCGTTCCAGACCCGCACCAGCTTCCCAGACGACAAGCTTGATGAGCTCGCCACCAGCATCCGTGCCAACGGAGTCGTCCAGCCCATCCTCGTTCGCCGCCAGGCCAACGGCCGCTACCAGCTCATCGCCGGCGAACGCCGCTGGCTCGCATCGCAGCGCGCCGGCAAGCAGACCGTCCCCGCCATCCTCCGTCAGGTCTCCGACGAGCAGGCGATGGAGATCACCATCGTCGAGAACCTCCAGCGTGCCGACCTCAACCCCATGGAACAGGCCCGCGCCTTCGAGCGCCTCTCCCGCGAGTTCCACATGACCCAGGAGCAGATGGCTCAGCGCACCGGAAAAGACCGCGCCACCGTCTCCAACTTCCTCCGCCTCCTCAAGCTCCCCGCCGACGTGCAGAAACGCGTCGAATCCGGCGCACTCACTTTCGGCCACGCCCGCGCGCTCCTCGCTCTCCCCAGCTCCGAAGAGATTGAAAAAGCCGCCCAGCGCATCGAATCCCAAAGCCTCTCCGTCCGCCAGACCGAGAGCTACGTCCAGGGTCTAATCAATCCCGAAAAGGCCGGCAAAAAGCAGCCCAAGCCGCAGCCCCGTCAGGACCCCAACGTCCACGCCGCCGAAGAACAACTCCAAAGCGCACTCGGCCTCAAGGTCCACATCGAAGACAAGAACGGCCGCGGTCGAGTCATTATCGAATACGCCCGCCTCGAGGACTTCGACGCCCTCATCGAGCGCCTCACCAGTTGAGCGCAAAAAATGATACTAGTTGGTATGATACCTTTTAGTATCATACCAATCTGTGTCATACTTTAAAGTATGGCTAGCGCAGACGACGAACTCAATCCTTTCCAGTTTGGCCGCGTGCTCGGCAGTGACTCCCTCGTTGACCGCGAGGACGAGGTCGCCGAAGTCGTCCGCACCATACGCGAGGGCGGCAAGCTCTTTCTCATAGGTCCGCGCCGTTTCGGCAAAACCTCCATCCTGAACACTGCCGCCGAGCAGTTGACTCAAAAGTCAGCAGTCGTCGTCCAACTCGACGCCGAGAGCTACCCGACACTCGACCTTCTCGTCAGCGCACTCGTCGCGCTGGCCGCCAAACATCTCACCGGCGAGGTCAAAAAAGTTGGCACTGCCATAGGTCACTTCTTTTCGCGTCTGCGTCCTGAGCTCGAGTTCAACCCTGCCGAAAACACCTGGTCAGCGCGGCTCGGGGCGGATACTTCGCGCCACGACCACGCCACTCTTCTTGTTGAGGCTCTTAACGGTTTCGAGCGGCTTGCACAGGCACAACCTGAGCGTCGCCCGGTTGGCCTTATCATCGACGAGTTCCAAAAGCTCATTGAGCTCGGTGGGTCATCAGCCGAGGGGCAGATCCGCGCCGCAATCCAAACACACAAGCGCAGCGGTTACGTCTTTGCCGACTCCAAAACCCGCATCTTGAGCGCGATGGTCAATGATGCCGCGCGGCCCTTTTATCGTCTCGGCAGCGTGCGCTTTCTCGGGCCGGTTCCTCGGCCTGACTTCCATCGCTTCCTCACCAACAGGTTCATCGCCGGAGGCTTCAGGCTGGATTCTGGTGCAATCGAGCATCTGATGAACGTCGCTCACGATGTGCCCTACAACATTCAAATGCTCGCCCACACCTGCTGGACCGAGTTGCGCACCCAAGGTACTCGCCGCCCACTGCTCAGCGCTGCGGCAATCGACCAGATGCTCGACCGTATCGTCATGCGCCAGGACCCGTTTTATACCCTCCTGTGGAACCGCCTCACAGCGGTGCAGCAGAAGACCCTCCTCGCGCTCATCAGGTTGGATGGCCGCAATCTGCAATCATCAAAAGCCATCGCCCTGGTTGGCAAGGCGCCGGCGACCATCCGCAAGTCCGTACACCTGATGATTGAAAGCGGCATCCTGCGCGAAGAAGAGACGCTGAACTCAATGCGCGTCGTCTTTGAAGATCCGTTCTTTGAAAGATGGATTACTGCACTTATTCTTTAGTGCAGTTTTTTGCCATCAAGCACTGCGGCGCTCAACCGCGTCTATCGAATAAGCCATCAACACATGCAACACAGCAAACCTTCGGGCTCGTTTTGTATCATTGAATCGCTAGATTGAAAGGAATCCCATGCACCTCAAGAAACTCTCTCTCTTCTTAGTCTTTCTCTTTGCAGCGTCATTCGCAGCAGCCCAGTCGCTGCCCGGCGGCGCGCAGAAGGTCACCTCGGTCGAAGGCATCACCGAGTACGCCCTGCCCAACGGCCTTCACATCCTGCTATTTCCTGACCAGTCGCAGCCCAAGATAACCGTCAATGTTGTCTACAAAGTCGGCTCGCGCAATGAGGGCTACGGCGAGACCGGCATGGCCCACCTCCTCGAGCACATGCTCTTCAAAACCTCCACCGGAGGCCGCGAGATCTTCAAGGAGCTCACCAACAACGCCGCCGGCTTTTTCAACGGCACTACAAGCTACGACCGCACCATATATTTTGAAAGCTTCAACGCCAGCGACGACAATCTGAAGTGGGCGCTCGAGCTCGAGAATGATCGTATGGTCAACATGACCATGCTCAAAAAGGACCTCGACACCGAGATGACCGTCGTCCGTAATGAGATGGAAATGGGTGAAAACAGCCCCACCGATATTCTCGAAGAGCGCGTCCTCTCCGCAGCCTTCAACTTCCATAACTACGGCAAATCCGTCATCGGCGCGCGCAGTGACGTCGAGCGCGTTCCCGTCGAGAACCTCGCCGTTTTTTATCACAAGTACTACCAGCCCGATAACGCCGTGCTCATCATCGCCGGCAAGTTCGACGAGACCCACGCGCTCGAAGTCATCTCCAAAACCCTCGGTGCGCTACCCAAGCCCACCCGCGTGCTTCCCATCCCCTACACCGTCGAGCCCACGCAGGAAGGCGAGCGCTCAGTAACTCTCCGCCGCGTCGCCGACGAGCAGGACATCATCGCCGTCTACCACATCCCCGCAGCCATGCATCAGGATTCCGCCGCCGTTCAGGTTCTCGCGCAGATCCTTGGCGCAAAGGAAACAGGCCGCCTCTACAAATCTCTTATCGATACACACAAAGCTGCTTCGGTTTCGATGGACTCGAATAAAATGCACGACCCCGGCTTTGCCGAGATCGATGCACAGCTCAAGCCCGACCAATCCGTTGACGAGGCCGCGCAGGCCATTACCAAAACCGTCGAAGGCGTCGCCGACAATCCGCCCACTGCGGAAGAAGTCGACCGCGCAAAGGCCCGCCTGCTCAAAAACATTGACCTCTCCATGACCCGGTCGCAGAGCATCGCCATCCGCCTCTCGGAAAACATTGCCTCCGGCGACTGGCGTCTCTTCTTCCTCGATCGCGACGAACTCAAGAAAGTTACGCCCGCTGACGTTCTCCGCGTCGCCAAGGCTTACTTCAAATCTTCCAACCGAACCCTCGGCGAGTTCATCCCCACCAAAACTCCTGACCGCGCAGTCATCGCCGCTGCTCCCGACGCCACCACTCGCTTCAAGGACTTCAAGGCCGGCGAAGCAGCGCAGCAGGGCGAGGCATTTGACCCAACCCCGGCAAACATCGAGAGCCGCATCCAGCGCGTCACTCTGCCCAACGGCATGCGCCTCGTCATGTTCCCTAAAAAGACCCGCGGCGGCGTTGTCTACTTCAACATGAGCTTCCGCTACGGCGATGAGAAGTCTCTCTTCGGCAAATCAACCACCGCAGAATTCATGGGCAACCTCCTGATGCACGCGACAAAGACAAAGAACCGCCAGCAGATTCAGGACGAAACCGACAAACTCAAAGCCCAGATCACCCTCCATGGCGGCGTCGGCACCGGCAGCGCGAAGGTCCGCACCGTCGAGGCCAATCTCCCCGCCAGCATCCATTTCGTCCGCGAGCTGCTTCGCGACGCCGACTTCCCCAAGAGCGAAGTCGACCTCATCCAGCAGCAGCAGATTGCCGAGATCGAAAGCCAGCGCTCCGAACCCATGGCCATCGTTCAGAATGAATTTCAACGCCATCTGAACGCGCAATATCCCAAGGGCGACGTCCGTTACGCCAGCACCTTCGACGAAGACCTCGCCGAGATCAAGGCCGAAAAGCCCGAAGAGATCGCGGCTTTCTACAAGGAATTCTTCGCACCTGCCGAAGGTGAGATCGTCGTAAGCGGCCAGTTCGACCCCGCCGCCATCCAAAAGCTCGTCACTGAAAACTTCGGCGACTGGAAGAGCGCCAAGCCCTTCGCGCGCATCACTCACACCTACGCAAAGCTCGGCGCAGTCAACCAGAACTTTGAAACTCCTGACAAGCAGAACGCGCTCTTCCTCGCCGGCGCATCTGTCCAGATCAACGACGAATCGCCGGACTACGCCGCGCTTACCATGGGCGGTGCGGTTCTCGGCGGCTCGCCCAACTCGCGCCTCTTCCTCCGCATCCGCGTTAAGGACGGCCTCAGCTACGGCGCAGGCGGCGGTTTCGCCATCCTCACCAAGGACGACGCCAGCTTCCTCAACGCCTACGCCATCGCCGCGCCGCAGAACATGCCGCACGTCGAAGCCGACTTCAACGAAGAAGTTGCTCTGCTCCTCAAGAGCGGCGTAACCCAGGCCGACCTCGACGCAGCTCGCAAGACCTGGCTCGATGAGCGCACACTCGCCCGCAGCGACGAAGGCCAGCTCGCCGACGCACTCGGCCGCAACGAGCGTTGGGGACGCACCATGGCATGGGATACGAAGATCGAAGACGCAGTCCATGCCGTCACTCCGCAGCAGGTCCTCGATGCGCTCCACAAGTACATCGACCCGTCGACCATCTTCATCTACAAAGGCGGCGACTTCAAAAAAGCCGGCGTCTTCCAGAAGTAGCAATCGCAGAAAAAGACAACGCCCGTCCGGTTCACTCCGGGTGGGCGTTTTCTTTTTGGATTCCCATTGGCCCAATACAAAATCAGATTATCAGATTTTATTTAAAACATGATAATCTGATTCCATGAAGGTAGAACACATCTCCGTCACTGAAGCAGCCCGCAACTTCGCCGACTGCATCAACCGCGCCCGCTACCAGGGAACCACCTTCGTGCTGCATAAGGGAGGCAAGTCCGTGGCCCGAATCATGCCCGATGAACTGAAACCGAGCACGGGCCGTGTGATTTCAGAAGCATTGGCAAAAGTGCGCCTTACACCGGAAGAGTCGGCCGCCTGGAGTCGCGATCTCAAATCATCGCGAAAGAATCTGGTACGTCAAAGAGATAAATGGGCATAATACTCGACACAGACGTCATCATCGCTGGTGAGCGTGGCACTTTGGCGCTTGAAAACTGGATGGCCTCGCGACCGGATGAGGTCTTTGCGGTTGCTACTATAACGGTTGCGGAGCTGATGCATGGCGTCGAACGCGCTACTGCGGCCCATCGTGCCAAGCGTCAAAGTTATATTGAGAATATTCTCTCTGTAATTCGAATTATTCCGTATCTAGATTCAACAGCGAGGCGTCATGCACAACTGTGGGCCAGACTTGAAGCAAAAGGGCAGATGATCGGGGATTACGATATGCTCATCGCCGCCACTGCACTCGAACACGGCGCAGCTGTCGCTACCTTCAATAAAAAACATTTCGCTGCTATCCCCGGCCTCAAGGTTTTAGAGCCCTGATTTCACCGTACAAAATTCACAATCACAAACAATCATGCCCACATCCAGTAAAGATGCAGGCATGACGGTCAAAAAATCAGCTTCTTATTTACCCTTCACAAGCTCAGCAATAACCGCCGACAGCTTGTCGAATATCTGCTTCATGCCCTCATCTTCACCCTCATCCCAGTAATTGCGCTTGAAGGTCATCTTCGTCTGCCCGTTTCCATACTCCTCAAACGTCACCACATCGCGCACTTCAACATCATTGGGGTCCGCAGCCGGAATTTTCCCGTGCTCATTTGCATAAAACAATTGTGAGACGATTCTCTCCGGCGCTACTATCTCCACGTACTCGCCGCCAGTCCAGTACTCTGAGCCGTCCGGCGCCTTCATACAACAGAGGTATTCCCCTCCCACGCGCAGGTCTATCTTGCACGCCGGCGACGTGAACCCCTGCGGCCCCCACCATTGCTTCACATACTCTGGGTTGGTCCACGCCTTCCATACCAGCTCGCGTGGCGCATCAAAGATCCTGGTGATCTCAAGATTCTCCAAAAGATTAGTTGTGCGTTCTGCCATCTTTCGCCTCCTGTTTTTTCATTTCCTTCAACACCACATCCAACTTGTCAAAACTCTCTTCCCAAAAGCGCCTGTAATCACCCGCCCAGTCGCTCACAGCTTTTATCGCCTCTGGTCTCAGCGTGCAAACGCTCTCCCGCCCGCGCTTCGTCTTGATCACTATCCGCGCCCGCACCAGGTACGCAATATGCTTTGAGATCATCTGCTGCGACAGCGCAAACGGCTCCGTCAACCCATGCACCGACTCCGGCCCACGCGTCAGCCTCTTCACCATCGCCCGCCGCGTCGGGTCAGCCAAAGCCGCAAATGTCGTACCCAATCTATCCACAACCATATGGTAGTGGATTAGAAATTTCTGTCAAGTGTTTTTTTCGGCCACCGCCCCCGCACCCCATGCTCCATTGATGTGTCATCCTGAGCAAAGTTCGGCGCAACGCGCCGAACGTAGTCGAAGGATCTGCGGTTGCTTGTGTCTTTGTTCTTCCCGCCCTATCTAAAAATCTTAGTGCCCACTTCCCGCGCAGCGGACGTGGGAAAGTATTAACTCTGCGCTAAATCATATAATCTGATTTTCATAGAACGTGATAATATGATTCCATGAAGGTCGAACACATCTCCGTCACCGAGGCCGCGCGCAACTTCGCCGACTGCATCAATCGCGCCCGCTACCAGGGAACCACCTTCGTCCTCCTCAAGGGCGGCAAACCCGTGGCACGGATTGAGCCAATCGTAGAGAAAAAATCTAGCAAGGGTCGCGACCTGGCTGCCGCGCTTGCAAAAATTCGCCTGACACCTGAGGAATCAAAAGCATGGAAAGCCGATTTGGAAGCAGCTCGCAAATCTCTGCTTCCCCCAAAGTCGAGATGGTAATCCCCGGCTTAAAGATCCTAACGCCGTGACTCCGCCCCACTCGTCGACTGCGGCGCAACCGCATGTAACGACGCCACAATCGCGTTTATCTTCTCCTGCGTGATGGACTCTGCCTCATCCTTCATTGGGAAATAGTTCAATTTAATTGCCTTGTCCTGATTGTCGAATAGTATTAACTCATAAACATGTAACTTGCTATTGACTTGGTCGCTGAACTCAAAACCCCGCATCTCTCCAAACTGAATCTTCTGGATTTTTCGCGCTTCAAAAATCGCAATCATTTTTGTCGTTAAGGCGACTTGAACGCGCTCTCGTTTAGCCTGTCCGACCCACATGCTTACATTATCCGGCGTAGTATTCAAAGCGTTGGCAAGGATGTCATATTTTGATGGATTCGCCGTCCAGTCCTTTTCGCCAGCTTCAGCCCTAAGTGCATTATTCAGGTCTTGGAATGAATCCAGTGACTCATCAACTGTGAGGCTCATTACCTCATGATCGCTGCTTCCGTACAGGCCCTTTAGATGCAACCTGGCGCTATTAGGTAGTTCTTCAAGCGCATTCCATGGAAGAGTAAAAGCGTAACCGAGTGCTGATGCGGGTATGCCTTTGGTCGTCAGAATAGTTTTATTCTGGAGTTCAACAGGTTTCATTTTCATCCCCGGAAGGTCCCTATAGAGATAAGTAGAAGGTGGAACAATGAGAACGATAATGAAGAGAATCAATTTAAAGAATCCATACAATAATGCAGGTAAACCAAAAAGTATAAATAAGAACTTCCCCATAAAGCTCAACCGCACCTGATACCACTTCAATTTGATCTCGCCCATAGTGACGCACTCCATCATCATCTAATCAAGAAGTCAGCTCCCAACATCATCCCACACTCCCCGCGTCCACGCCACAACCCGAAAGTTCTACTCATGCAACCAGCAATTCAGCCGACTTCCACCCCCTCCCGCAACCTTCTATACTCAACCTCAGGCGCACCACGCCGCTCCGGAGCAACCCTCATTGAGTTTTGACTTCTCCAACATCTCCCGTCGCGGCTTTCTGCGTTCACTCTCCCGCACCGCGCTCGTGCTCCCGCTTGAAGAGGTCCTCCGCCTCGCCCGCCCGCTCATCAGTCAGCAACCCGGCCAACAAACTCAGCAAAAACCCGCCGGCACTTCACGCGAAACCTACTCCGCACAGGCACGCCCCGCACCCAAAGGCCCGCCCAACAACGTCGTCGGCACGCCGCTCGGCGTCGAGCTCACCGACATCGCAAAATCCTCCGGCCTCAACGTCAAAACCATCTTCGGTGGCGAGCACCGCAACAAGTACCTGCTTGAAACCACCGGCTGCGGCGTCGCATTCTTCGATTACGACCACGACGACTGGCTCGACATCTTCATCGTCAACGGCTGGCGGCTCGAGGGTTTCCCCGCCGGCACCGAGCCCGTCTGCCATCTCTTCAAAAACAATCGCGACGGCACGTTCACCGACGTCAGCCAAAAATCCGGGATCACACGCACCGGCTGGGGACAGGCCTGCTGCGTCGGCGACTACAACAACGACGGCTTCAACGACCTCTTCATCAGCTACTACGGCCAGAACGCGCTCTACCGCAACAACGGCAACGGCACCTTCACTGATGTGACCAAAGAAGCCGGCCTGCTCCAATCCAAACTTCGTTGGAACTCCGGCTGCGCGTTTCTCGACTACGATCGCGACGGCCACCTCGACCTCTTCGTCGGCAACTACATCGACTTCGACATCAAAACCGCCGCGCTGCCTGAAGATGCCAACTGCCGCTACAAAGGCATCCTCGTAGCCTGCGGGCCGCCAGGCCTCGAGGGCGGAAAGAACCTTCTCTATCACATTAACGGCGACGGCACCTTCACCGACGTCAGCGAAAAATCCGGCA
>CAIMNN010000335.1 GCA_903842845.1 uncultured Acidobacteriaceae bacterium
ATAAGACCATCATGCAGACCGTTGTGCCTTCGATTCGTCCAACCCTAAAATGATACAGTCGACCACGATGAAGATTCTCAGCAAACTCGCGTTCTGCATCACACTGGCTGCGCCGCTTGTGCTGGCTGTTCTCTTAAATGCACAGCACAAAGCGCCGCCCGTACAGCCGGCAACCGAATTCGCCGCCTTTGAAACTCACGCGGACGAAAACCTCTCCATCGCCGTCGAGCCCTACGACACGCGCGAGAAAGCATCCATCTTCCGCGTCGACTATCTCGCCCACGGCATCATGCCCATCCGCCTCATCATCACCAACAACGGCGACAAACCCATCAATCTAAGAGAAGCGCGCATCCTCTTTGTCACGCCCGCCGGCGACCGCTTGCAGACCGCCGAAGCCGAGGATGTGGAACGGCTGATGACACGCAAGCAGCGCGAAGGCAGCAAGATTCCGCTCCCCGCTCCGCTGCCGCCCATCCACACCAAACCCAAAGGCAGTTACAAAGACATTGAGGCCGACTTCAATACATTCGAGTACGGTGCGCTTGCCGTTGAGGCGCACACCACTCGCGCAGGGTTCCTGTTTTACGACGTGAATGGCCTGCGCGACCCACTCAAGGGCAGCAAAATGCTCATCCGCAAGGTTCTCAACTCTGAAGGCGCGGAGCTTTTCTATTTTGAAATTCCTTTTGAAAAATATCTGCGCTCAAAATCCAGTCAGATGGACTGAGTTCACTCGACGCTTGTGTTCTATTTAATCCTGTTGCTCGCTTATTCGTAGTAGGTTGCGGTCGTCGCGTCCGTCTCCCAGATGGTGCAGTCCTTCACGCGAACACGGCCATCGGTCACGCGCGCAAGCTCACGGTTCGTCTCATCGTAAAAATACTTCGCAATGTTTTCTGCTGATGGGTTCAGCTCAATGAATGGCTTGATGTCGTTCAGCATCTGGTGGTCAACGTAATCTATCGTCGGCTTCAGAACATTTTTAAGCAGCTTGAAATCAAGCAGCAGTCCCGTCGAGTCGAGCTCGCGCCCAATCAGCGTTACGCGCACTTTGTAGTTGTGCCCGTGAGGATTCTCGCACTTGCCCTGGTAATTGCGCAGGTAATGGCCTGAGCTGAAGCCGGCTTCGACTGTCACTTCATACATTGTGTTTGATTGACTCCCGTCACATTCAATTTTATCGTGAATTCAACTTTGATGTTGGACTCTCTTTTATTGGGAGAAAAGTTAATCGATTCTCACATCGGGCTCGTTCTCCGCAGCGGTCCGGCCTTGGCTCAGCCAACCTTCGACTATCTCGACCAATCGCCGCGGCGTTACGCTCTCCGTGGTCGCACGCAACTCGTCAATCGTCCACCAGCGGAAGCCCGCCGTCACTTGCGCTTCAACCGTATCGTTCATCTGCGGTTCGAAGCGCTCCGTTTCGACGAGGTAAAGCTGCTCGCGCTGGCGGATGCGACGCCCCAACCAGTTGAAGATGTGGTCGCGATGCAGAATCACTGGGCCAATTACAAAATCACTCAGGCCTAGCTCTTCGCTGAGTTCGCGGCGCAGCGCGGTCTCGTCCGACTCGCCCTCTTGAACGCCGCCACCGGGCGTGACCCAGAAGCCTTTCGCGCTTGGCGACTCGCGCAGTTGCATCAGTAGCACTTCGCGCGCGGGCGTCAGCAGAATGGCACGCACGGCTCTACGGTCAAAAATCACTGGAACTTCAACCATCGCGCCGTCTCTTGTTGCGTCGCGTTGTACGTCCACTTTGCCGACGCGCTTCAGTGCGCCGGTCCACTTGCTCGAAGAGGTTGCTCATCACGCCGATGAATGCGGAGATCAGGCCGCCGAGCAACAACATCAATCCCACAGTGCGCCACATGGCCGCATTCGCGGGCAACCCCGGCTGCAAATGGTGCGGCACAAACGCCATCAGCATTGCCAGAACTCCGAAGAGCCCCAGAGTGCCGGCGAGAATGTAGAAGTTGCGTGACATATTTTTTGGCGCGCTCCGTGTTCATTCTATCGTCCGCGCGTTTCGTGCCTACTCGCGCAATCCGAAGAACCGCTCCACATCTTCTATCTGCGTGGTCACGCGATACGGCGGCAGGCTCTTCAGAAAAATCTGCCCGTAGCGTTGCGTGCGGATGCGCGGGTCCAGCAGCACCAACACGCCGCGGTCTTCAAGCGAGCGTATCAACCTCCCGAAGCCTTGCTTCAATGTGATTACTGCCGACGGCACCTGGTAATCGAAGAACGGTTTGCCGCCGTCTTCTTCAATCGCCTTCATGCGCGCCTGCACGATAGGGTCTGTCGGCACCGCGAAAGGTAGACGGTCGATGATGACGCAACTCAATGCTTCGCCCTGCACGTCAACGCCCTGCCAGAAGCTCGACGTGCCGAAGAGCACCGCGTTCGGCGTATCGCGGAACTGCTCAAGCAGCGCTTTGCGTGGCGCGCTGCCGTGAAGCAGGATCGGAAAATCGAGCACCGGCAATAACCGCTCATGCAGAAGGCGCATCTGGTTGTAGCTGGTGAAGAGGCAGAAGGCGCGGCCACGCGTGATCTTCAAAACTCGTTCGATCGTCTCTGCCGCTTCGTCGACAAACGCTTCCGTGCGCGGGTCCGGCATATTTGGCGGCAGGTAGAGCACCGCCTGACGATCATATTTGAAGTGCGACGGCACGACGAGCTCGCGCGCCTCACGCAGACCCAGGCGTTTGCGAATATGCTCAAAGCCACCCTGCACCGTCAGCGTCGCAGAGGTCAGCACCGCGGTAGGAATCACATCAAAGACCCGCTCGGCCAAAAGCTCTGAGACGTCGATCGGCGTTGCTTGCAAAAACGTCAACCGCGAGCCGCCTCGCCCTGCCGCTTGTTGCAACGTCTGCCTGCCGGAATTCGGCGCAGCGCGACGCTCCATCCAATAAACCATGTTCGAAGCCGTCGATTCGAGCAGAAACTCCAACTCGCTGCGTAAATGCGCAGCGCGCTTCTTCAATCCCGGCGCTTCGTCGGCACCGCGAACTCCATCGAGCTCCGCCTCAAGCCGCCGCAAACTGTGGCGCACGCTCAAATACAAGTCGCCCGATTGCTCCAGAAAATCTCCACGCTCGGTGAACGGCTGCCTGCCGTCGCCCTCCATCGGCAGGTTCGCAAAAAATATCCGCGCCCGCTCGCGCAACTGCTGCGTCGCTGAAAATATTTCGGCGGTCAGCACATTGCGCGGCTTTAAAAAATGTTCCGTGTCGCGCGCCAGCTCTTCAAAGCGAAGATTGCTGACCGACAAACCAAAATAATTCGACGCAATCTCTTCGAGCTCGTGCGCCTCGTCGAAGATGACCGCGGCAGCCTCCGGCAGAATCCCCACGTCCGGCGCGCCTGAAGCTTCAGCTTTTACGGCAAGATCGGCAAAATACAAATGATGATTGACGATGATGATGTCTGATTCAAGTGAGCGCCGCCGCATTTCGGTGATGAAGCAGCGCTGGTAATCCGGGCACCCCTGCCCCAGGCAGGCCTCGGTGCGCGCGTCGAGCTTCTGCCACAGCGCACTCGACTCCGGTAGCCCGTCTATCTCCGCGCGGTCGCCGGTGTCGGTGGTCAGCGCCCACTCTTCGATCTGCCGGTACTGGTCTATCTCTTCCAGGCCCGAAAGTATCGGCTGCTCACGCAACGTCACCAGCTTATGCCAGCATAGATAATTCTGCCTGCCTTTCATGTAACAAACTGCAAGCGGCCCGAGCAGCGTTTCGAGGAATGGCACGTCGCGGAAGAAGAGCTGGTCTTGTAGAGCGCGCGTACCGGTCGAGACGATGACGCGCTGGCCGGTGCGCAAGGCTGGGAGCAGATAGGCGAGGGTCTTGCCGGTGCCTGTGCCCGCCTCTACTATCAGGTGCCGCCGCTCGGTGAGGGCCTGTTCGACGCTCTTGGCCATCTCGATCTGGCCGGGTCGGTGCTCGAAGGGTAGCGCGGAGTTGGCAAGGATTCCGCCGGGCGCGAAGAACTCATGCACGGTGGGCAGCTTGCGTGTTCCTGTTTCCCTGGGATCTCGACTCATACTCTGACCATCATAGCCATCCGCGCTTCGTCTCACCTTTGGGCTTACCCTTACCTTCGGGCAATGACCAGCTCAAAGCGCGATAGTCCCTTGTCCACTCTGCGCAAACCTAGTAGGCTCAATCCATCCTGAACTGCAACTCTGCGTGCTCCGACATGACCAGTGGTAACCTCAAATCCGTTATCTCCCATGCGCGGAGCCTCTCTCGCGTGCTGATCGCCCTCATCGTTCTGCTCACCGCCCACGTCAGCCGAGCGCAATTGCCTGATGCTCCTTCAGCCACTGGTGATAACGCGCAGCAGGAGAAGAACCCGCCTGAGAAGCGAGCCTCCTGGTTCATCCAGCCTTCGCAGCGGCCACATCTGCCCGGCGCCATGCCGACTACCCGGCTCAACTTTCGTGAGCAGACGCATTTCTACATGCAGCAGACTTACGGGCCGGCATCATTCCTGAACTGCACATTTCCTCCAGTTGGAAAAATGGCCTTCCCTTCAAAAAATTACCCCAAAGCCTGGAAGGACGGCGGTGGCGCATATGCCCGTAACTACGGCGATGCCTTCACTACGCACGTTGCAGCGCAAACCGGGAAATACCTGACCGCGGCATTGGTCCACGAAGACCCACGCTACTTTGCTGCGGAGAGCACGAACCCGTTCGCTCGCACCATACACGCAATCGGCTTCACGCTCATTGACCGCTCAAGTAATGGCCGTCCCATGCTGGCCGTGTCAACTATTGCCGGAGCATTCGCCGGGGGATTTGTCGGCCGCGCCTACCTGCCGCACGGTTACAACGACAATACCCATGCACTGCAACGCTCACTCGGCCTCCTCGATGGTGAGATCACCGTACCCGTTCTCGGCAACACCACGCACAATCTCATTGAGGAGTTCACGCCCGAGTTGATATCGCTTGGCAGAAAGCTCCACCTGGTGCGCAAGCAACAATCCGACTAACTCCCACGCAGAATCCTGAAACCAGTTAAACTGGTAGATGGAGCCGCATACTTCCACCGCGGCATGACCTCAGGAGCCGCAGTTGGGCAGATATCACAAATCCGTAGTACCGGCCCGCGCGCACGGTGAGAAGCTTCCTTTGGTCGCAATCGTCGGCCGCCCCAACGTCGGCAAGTCGACACTCTTCAACCGGCTCACCAAGACACGCCGCTCGATAGTCGGCGACGAGCCAGGCATTACACGCGACAGAATCTATGGCGAATATGAATGGGGCGGAAGAGTGTTTCGCGTGGTTGATACAGGCGGCATTGTTCCTGACGACCCGGAGTTGATCCCGACAGAGATCTACAACCAGGCACGCGTTGCGCTGGAAGAAGCCGATGCGCTGGTGCTTGTGACCGATGTACGCACTGAGCTAGCGAGCCCAGACTACGACCTTGCGCGGTTGTTGCTGCGCGGCGGCAAGCCGATCTTTATGGCTGTGAACAAGGTCGAGGGCAACGAACTGCCTTCCGAGGCAGAGAACTTCCGCAGGCTTGGACTCAAGAATCTCTTCGCCATCAGTGCAGAGCATGCGCTGGGCATCGGCGATCTGCTTGAGGCAATCAGCGATGCGCTGCCGGTGGAGAAGTTCGCCGCAGCGGAGGCAGAAGCAACAGCCGATGAAGACACCGAGGAGCTGCATCGCACTCATGGTGAGTTTGAGCCGCATGAGACGTCGATAGCCATTATCGGCAGGCCAAATGTGGGCAAGTCGACGCTGCTGAATGCGCTGACAGGCACTGAGCGCGCGATCGTCTCGCCGATTGCGGGCACAACGCGCGACGCTGTTGACGAGGTGGTTGAGTACAAAGGCAAGACGCTGCGCTTTGTGGATACGGCCGGAATCCGGCGCAAGGGCAAGACGCACATGATGGCAGAGAAGCTGAGCGTTGTGATGGCGCGCAGGCATCTTGAATCAGCCGATGTTGCACTGCTGATGATTGATGCGAGCGAAGGCGTGACGGCGAGCGACGCGACGATTGGCGGCTACGCGCATGAGAGCGGACGCAGCGTCATTATCCTCATCAACAAGTGGGACCTTGTGACAACTGGACGCACTGACGGCAAAGCGCCTGCGGATCGCGGAGTTTACGAGCAGCAAGTGCGGCGCGCGCTCAAGTATCTCGACTACGCTCCGATTATTTTTCTTTCTGCGGCTGAAGGCACGAACCTTGACCGCATTCTGAAAGAGGTTGTGACCGTTGCGACTGAGCGCAGGAAGCGCGTGAGCACCGGACAGATGAACAAGTTTTTGGAGAAGGTCGACTTCCAGCGCGCGCCGGTTCCGATGTCGAAACGGATTCGGATTTTCTATATGACGCAAGCTGCTGTTGCGCCGCCGACTTTTATTCTGTTTACGGACCGCGACATCAAATTGCATTTTGCGTTTGAGCGATTTTTAGAGAACCAGATTCGCGACAACTTTGGTTTCGCGGGAACGCCGATCTGGTTCAAAGTGAAGGCGCGCAACGCGGACAAGAAGGACGATTAGAGGTTTAAGACGAAATAAGAACGAATTAAGACAGAATCAGGACGAAAATAGACGATTTTAGACAGGAAATCGGGAGAAATTCTGTTTTCGTAATTCGCTTATTTACAGTAGTTTGTGGATTTTATATTGAAGATGCAGAGGCGTTAAAACGTGTCAGGGGGAGGGGGTGCAGCGCTTACGGCGAATTGAATTCAAATCAAATGGAATGAATTAGTTATAGAAAAGTTCACAGTTGCACAGTAACTGTGATGCGATGTCAGGGACTGTGAAGCTGTGCAGAGCCCGAAGCGCCCTTTTGGATTGAAGTGTCCCGTTTATGGCTTTGATTATGCGCTTAGTTGGGAATTAATACGTAGTGAAATTAAAGACTAGAGTTTAGCGACATCATCACTGGCAATTTGTTCATCCGTCAGCATTGCCAGTTTTGCAAAAATCGCAACCATGTCTTGCGGAATTTTTTCTTCACTTGGCCGGTATTTCATTTCCCAAGATCGCGAGTCATTGAGTTGGAATAAGTCCCCGAGTATTTGAATATTGCTATCCCACCACCAAACGCCTTCCAAATGACTAGACGCGACAAATATATTTCGCTTGCCCGCGAATACTTCCCTTGCCAGTTGCCGGGTGAGAATCAATTTTGCCTGTTTCTCATTCATAGGGAACGGCACATTGAGCTCATGGAAGACTTTCTCAACTAGCGGTGCTACATCTGATCTATGAGTGATATCTATCTCACCAGCAAGTCTACGAAGAGAAGGAGAATCGTAACCGTCTTCCAAAAGATCAGCGGCAATTGCAGGCATGTGTTCAGCGTAAATATCGTTGCAACCCCACGCAGCGGCCAACAAATTTAAAGAAACCCTACGCTCTGGTTCCGGGACATATGGATATTCAGTCTTGAAATCGATCAAATTAGTTTCAGGAGGATTCAAACGTAATTTTATTAAGTTTGATCCGTATCTGATTCTCAACTCGTCAAATAATCGAAGAACGAAACTCATTTATAAAACTCCGGAACTTTTTCCAACTCGTGATGATTTCAATATATCGGGTGACCCCGGTCCCCAAGTGCGAGGCCCGGGGGCAGATCAGGTTTCTGGATGAGGGAAGAAAAGGCAACGGCAAAGGCAAAGGCAAATGCAGATTCCTCGCTGCGCTCGGAATGACACGTCGTCGGGGAGCGAAGGGTGGCTCGGGGTGTGCTTAAAAACAAATGCAGATTCCTCGCTGCGCTCGGAATGACAGTGCATGGGGGTGTGAAGTTTAAAGACAAA
>CAIMNN010000336.1 GCA_903842845.1 uncultured Acidobacteriaceae bacterium
CTTCTCGCGCTCCAGCAACAACGACCCCAACAACTACATCGGCGACCTCTTCGGCCTCGGCGGCACCGTTGATCTCTCCCACTCGCCCTATAAAGTCGATTACACATTCCAAACATACGTGCCTGCGGGTTCAACCTGCGGCAATCAATGCTTGATCAAAGACATCGCCGACGTCGACGTCAGCAACGTGTTTGTTGACTGGGGCGATGGCACTGTTCAATCGCTGGTCTCGCCGCCCGCCTCATCCAACCAAAGCAGTTGGGACCCGAGCATGACCCTGGTGCTGCCCACCAACAACACAACACCGATGAACCACAAGTACCAATCGACCGGCACGTTCTTCATCCGTCTCTTCCAGCTCTCGAATGACGACCTGCAAAATGTCAGTGTGAACGCGGTCTCCGCTTCGGTCGATGGAGCCACTACGCCTTTTATGCGCGCCGCGCTCCTCAACAAGATGAGCTCGAACGGCAGCATGGCCAACGGAAACATTACGCAATCCGCTGTGCAGTCGAACCTAAAAGAAATTTTCACTGGCACAAATCAAGGTAACAGCGCTGCATCGACGGCAGCCGGCGACGCCTACATGCTCTATTGCAGTCAGATCAACATCACCACGGTCGAGGACCAGGCCGCCGATGGCCCATTGCATCTGAAGTCCATCAACGACCCCGACTTCGGTTCTTACAATGTTGCGACCAACAAAATCCCTGTTCCCATCAAAGAGCCTGGTACGCGCTTCAACATGGAAGTGAAGAAAGCGAACGCGCCGGTTGAATTACAGCGCTCCAACACAATTCAGCATGGCCCGTTGCCTCCATCCGAGCCACCCGCCGCAATTTGCAGCAGTTGCGACGAAGGCATGCTTGCGACCACCGCAATCCATTTCTACGGGCACGGCCCCGCACTGCTCACATGGAGCGTTGATGGAGTTCAAACCCAGCAGACCATCGAACTCGGTCCGTCTACACAACGAAAAAATCTGTCGCGCCAAGGATTCGAAACCATCTATGTCCTGGGCGTTCCCATTCAGGTTCCGCTCCCCGAGCCGCCCATCATCGTTGATACCAGCAAACCCTTCAACTCGCCTGAGCTGCATCATCAGCCGCTCGGCGACCACACGGTGTTGGTCACGGCCGACGTTCTGCCGCAACCGACATTGCCGAACCTCACCATCCCGGTGAATCGCGCAATCAGTTCGCTGATGCCTTCATCGCTGAACTCCGGCGCAAGCAGCAGCAACGCACCACAAAAGAGCGCGCCGAATCTCCAGGAAGCGCAGACTCTGCTCACCGCGCTCAATGCGCCGTCGGGCAGCAACATGCCTCCGCTCAAGGTCGGCCTGCTCTCTTCGACTAACAAGCCAGTCGCCGGATTGAACTCCGTGCAATATGTCAACGGCGCGTTGACTTCAACCATTCAGCAGCTCTCGAATCCGCAGCCCGATTCGCATGTCGCTTCGAACACAAAGATCTATGAAGTGGTCGCGTCGAACCCAACCGCTCCTTGCAACTTCCAGTTCCCCGTTGCCAGCGGCGGTTCGTTCACCATTACAGGAATCCAAAACCACGTGACCGCGCAGAACGGCGTCTACAACGGCACCGGCTCGCTCATCATCAAAATGGCTAACGGCTCGCCCGGCGGCTACGACCAGTACCAGCCCATCCCCATCGAGATTAAGAACTGGTCCGTCCCTGATGGACTCAACGTAATAACCGGCTCCATTGACGTCGCACCGAATATGTCGTTGCTCGCCTCGCTCCCAGCGGTAACAGGAAGCATCCAGCATCTCTCCGGCAACGCAGGTGGGCAACTCAACGCAACGCTGAACCTGACCCTCGCCGACGACACACTACGACTGGCGAACACCAATCAGCCGGTGCAATGGAATGGCGTGATGTCGGAGCTCAAAGCGAGTGGCGATTGGAGTAGAGAGGGCTTGACGCTGCCGACTTCACTCATCGGTTGGAGCAACTTCACCATGCAATCGAACTCGGCCCGAGTCGACCTCAGCCACAATTCAGGCGATGCACCGGCCGAACCCATCTGCGGAACGCTCAAGGGCGCTGACTGGGTCGGCTTGCGCTTCCCTTCGCTCACCATCAATCCATACACATTCGACCTCGTCTCCGGCAATTCAATTCAACAAACTGTTCCCGATTGGGGCGTCGTGAGCAACGGCCTCTGCGGAAGACTCCACACACAACCATTCACTACCAGACTCGGGCAGGGCACAGTCAGCTTCCAGTCCATTGATGCAACGGCCTTCAACGGCACTTTCAACGCAACTTACAATGGCATGGACATCCACGTCCCCTGGCTCAACATCGATCTCACAGGCAACGCGACGCTGCTCTCCGGCGGCGGCAAGCAAGCCAGCATCAGCTTCCCCTTGAACGCTACTACGCCCAACGTCACCCGCACATTCGGTAACCTCAGCTTCAACGCGTCAAATTTTAAATTCCTCGCTGAAAGTTTCGGCTGGGGCGTGCAGACCAATTCAACCTTCACTTACTCGGCGAGCAACGTTCCGCTTGCCTCATACAATCAACCATTCTTCTTCGGCATGGACGGACGCGGCTACTTCCAGAACGGCGCGCAATCCGCCGACATCCCGCTCGGCGGCAGCTCGCACCTCAACAAAATTCCCGTCGACCTCACTTCCGTTCATCTCACTGCGCCAAACACCGGCCCGCAGGTCCTCACCGCACTCTTCAACACCTCGGTCCATCTCTCTGAAGTGATGCCTGCGCATGCCGTCGCGGTCAATTACTCAGTCAACGAGAGCGGCACCAACTACACAACCACTGGCCCATCCTTCACGCCATTCACCATTAACGTTCCCTACCCGCCCGGCTCAAACAACCCCAGCGCCAATGCCGTCATCCACCCGGTCTACTCCGCCGGCGGCTCAGGCAGCTCGGCCAATGACGTCGTCTCCGGCACCGTCGACCTCTCGCAACTCGGCGGCCCGCCCATCACCGGCCAGTTCCGTCTCGGTTACATGAACGGCCACGACTATTGGCTCACGCGCGTCAACGTCGCGCTCGGGCCCGACGGAATTCCCATCATCTCCGTCCCACCGGTGATGAACCTCTATCGCATAACAGGTGGCCTCGGGCACAACTTCCCCATCAGCGCCTTCCAGGACCAGAACTCGCTCGAATCGCAAACTCCGCAGATCGACAACTCGTTCCTCTTTGACGCCGGCGTGCGACTCGGCATGCCTGACCAGTTCACCTACACGCTAGACGGCGACCTGACCATCGAAGC
>CAIMNN010000337.1 GCA_903842845.1 uncultured Acidobacteriaceae bacterium
GACCTTCATGCCCGGTTGGGTGCCGGTGAGTATGGTCGGGCCATATAGATTCCCCTTGCGCTCGCCGCCCTGCACCAGCTTGGCGCCGGCATCGAGCGCTTCCTTCACCCACTGCTCCAGCTTCTCTGCTTGTGCCACGGAAACCAGCGGGCCGGTTTCGGTTGATTCGAGTGATGGGTCGCCGGGCGTCATCTTCGATGCCCGCTCCACAACCTTCCACAAGAAGCTCTGGAATATCGGCCGATGCACATACACTCGCTGCAAGCTGACGCAGCTTTGCCCCGCATGGCTGAACGCCGCTTGCGCAGCGCGCGAGGCCGACGAGTCCAGCGACTGCCAATCACTGTGAACTATCAGCGCCGCGTTGCCGCCGTGTTGCAACAGCACGCGCTTGTGTCCGCTCTTCGCCTTCAGCTCCCAGCCGACGCGCGATGAACCGGTAAAGCTGACGATCTTGATGCGCTCGTCCTTCTCGGCGAGCCAGTTCGTATCCGTGTTGGATAGCGGCAGCACTGCCAGCGCTTCATCCGGCAATCCGGCCTTGAGGATGATCTCGCCGAGCGCGAGCGCGGTGAATGGGGCCTGCAACGACGGCTTCAATATCACCGGGCAACCAACCGCTATCGCCGGAGCAAGCTTGTGCGCGACCAACCCCAGTGGCGAACTATATGGAGTTATCGCCAGCACCGGACCCACGGGAAATCTGCGTATCAGCGCGGTGCGGCCTTCGTTACCTTCGCTCAGGTCGAGCGGCAGGGCAACGTCGCCAAAGCGCATCGACTCCTCGGCGGCGAGCTCGAACAATTGCGCTGAGCGCTCCACTTCGGCGCGTGCCTGACGGACTGGCTTGCCGGCTTCAGCGACTATCAACTGCTCAAAGCGCGTTGCTTGCTCGCGTAGCTGCGTCGCGACGGCCTTCAATATCTCCGCGCGCTTCCACCGCGGCAGAGCGCGCATACGGCGCATGCTTGCCACTGCGTGAGTTACGGCCTGGCGCGCATCGTTGCGTGTCGGCTGAGTCACGCGGCCAACCAATCCGTTTTCCCACGGCGAGCGCACTTCGACCTGTTCGCCGTCAGTCCACTCTTTGCCGCACATCAAAAAACCGGTTTGCTCGCCTGGACGCATCTTCATGGCTTTGACCTCATAGTTGAATCGCCTTCATTATCAATGATTCAGGTGCAAGTGGTGACACGAAGGCGATGGAAGTCGAGCGATATGAGGTTGAAACGGGAATGGAAAATGCACGCAAAGTGGATTGTGATTTCAGTGGTGATTTGGTGTGGATTTGGTGGTTTTTGGGTGTAATTTGGTAGTGATTTGGTGTGGTTTGGCGGAATTTTGAAGGGAAATTGCAGGAAAGTGCTTTAGATTGTTGTCGGGTTATGTTCGGGTTTCTTTGGTTTTTATAGGGTTTTACGGGGTTTTTGCCGGGTAGGGAGGGGGGTGGAGGGGGAGAGGGGGGGTAGGTGCAGGGCCTAGAGCCTAGCGCCTAGCCAGAGGGTGATGGGGGAGTGGAGATCGGAAGAGCACACGTCTGAACTCCAGTCAC
>CAIMNN010000338.1 GCA_903842845.1 uncultured Acidobacteriaceae bacterium
GAGCTCAGTACCTTTGATTAAAGGCGCCATCGGCATGAGAGCTTGAAGCCAAGCCTTTTGCGGTAAGCGGGCTTGAATGCGTGCCAGAACTGTTTCGCTTTGCGGTGCTGCGAAGAACTCGATCTCTTCAACGCCGATCGGCTGGAGTGCGGGTAAGGCGACTTCGAATTCGCGCGCGGCGGTGATGAGTCGCGGTTCAGCGATGGGGCACTCAGCTATCGCTATCACGCGGTGCGAGTTGCGTTCGCGGTAACCGAGCTTGCCGTTTGCGTCCACAGCCAGACGGATGCGGTTGCGGTAGTGCCAGGGGGCGGCTGTAAGCGGCTCGATTGCACCGGGCAGGGCAATGCCTTCACGCGTAAAGGTCTCTTTAAGGATGGCGAGCTTCCAGCGGAACTGCGTTTCATAGCCGACGTGCTGATAATCGCAGCCGCCGCAGCGCGTGAAGTGAGGGCAGCGCGGGGTTATGCGTTCTGCGGACGGTGCGGAAAGCTGTACGAGTTCGCAACGCGCGAAGCTTTTCTTCGCTTCGACTATCTTTGCGACGACTTCTTCACCGGGAATCGCGAATGGAATGAAGTGAGCCTTGCCATCAACGCGCGCAAGGAAATTTCCGCCATAGATTGGCTTAACGATTGCAAGTCGAACCTCGCGGGTTTGCGCCGGGGCGCGTCTCTGCTGTTTGTGATGCGGCTTGGCCATTGCTCAGTCGTTCCTTATATAAAAGAGACTGAGGCGCGGCAGGCCAGCGAGCTCAAGCAGCTTCTTGTGCACGAATTGATTTTCGACCTGCTTGAGTTGCTCGCTCTTCATGCGGCTTTTGTAGGGTGCAAGCTCACGCGCGGCCTGGTCCTTGATTGCGATGATTTGATCGAAAGTGGCCGACGACTCAAGCGCGGCGAAGAGTCGGCTTTCGAGCACAACCAACGCGCGCTCGAGGGCTTCGAAATCTGGCGTTGCATCTGGCGCGTTGAGTTTTTCGATTTCCTGCTGCAAGAACGCGGCCAGCTCTGCGCATTGCGCTGTAGCAATTGTCGAAGCATCGAGTGCGCGTGTACATTCATTTAGATGTTCAATGACGCGTTCGCGCTGAAAACCGGATTCGGTTTTTTCAGTTGTGGGCTTCGTGCCGATAGCCGCCTCGCTCAACTCTTCGGCTGCTTCGAGTACGGACTGCGCGCACCAGGCGAGCCCGTTGACGCGGCGCAATGATGCGCGCTGCTTGCGAGATTCGTAGCGGTCGAAGGCAATATCGATGCCGCGCAACACCGCTTCAAGCGGAATCCCCGCCTCGCGCCACATTTCAATCAGCGCCCAATCCAACGTGGAGAGCAACAGCAGGGAACCGCGCCGCTTTTGAAAGCGCTCTTCAATCTCCGTGAAATAATTGAAGTAGTTGAAGGCTGCGGTCAAGGCTGTTCGGTTCTTCCATTGCGCGCACGCGCGTTGCGGTTGCGTTCAAAGATGATGCGCAGTCCGTCGAGGGTGAGTCTGTCATCGATCTCGGTGATGAAGCGCGAATCCTCGGCGATCATACGTGCAAGGCCGCCGGTGGCGACGATTGCTTTTGGCGTGCCCAGCTCGCCGATCATACGCTCGAGGATGCCATCGACGAGACCGATGTAGCCGAAGTATAGGCCGCTTTGAAGATGTGTGATGGTGTTGGTGCCGATGACCTTGGGCGGGCGCTTGATGTCAATGCGGAAGAGCCTCGCCGCGCGATTGAAGAGCGCGTCGGCGCTAATGCCGAGTCCAGGTGCGATTGCGCCGCCGAGATACTCGCCCTTCTCTGAGATGGCTTCGAATTTTGTAGCCGTGCCGAAGTCGACAACGATGCACGGGCCGCCGTATTTTTCGTAAGCGGCAACGCAGTCGGCGAGCCGGTCTGCGCCGAGCTCGGCGGGATTTTCCACCAGGATGGGCATGCCGGATTTCACGCCGGGGCCCAGGAAGATGGGCTGCTTGTTGAAATATTTTTCGCAGACACGGCGCAGAGTTGATTCAAGCGGCGGCACGACCGAGGAGATGATGATGTGGCTGACAGAGGATGCATCGAGCGCATTCATGCGAAAGAGGGTGAGGAAGAAGACGCCGTATTCGTCGACGGTTTGATTGAGGTGCGTGGTCACACGCCAGCTTGCGACGAGCGGCTGTTCGGCTTGGTCAACCGCATAGAGGCCGAGGACGGTGTTTGTGTTGCCTACATCGAGTGCCAGTAGCATGTGAGCCCAACTGTGATGGTCTTGTAATTTCTAACCCAATCTAACTATAAGTGTTGCGGCGGCGGGGTTCAACTTGCGGCGCGGATGCCGCCGGTGGTGATTGTGCGCAGGCCTTCGCTGGTTTCAATCAGCAGCATTCCGTTTTCGTCCAGACCGGCTGTTTGGCCTGTGCAAGTATGCGGGCCGTGTACATGGACCATGCGGCCACTGAGCCATGTGGAGTGTTGAAGCAGGAGAGTTCTTAGAGTGATGCGTGAAGTGGGGTGGCTGAGAGCTGCAAGTTCTTTGTCGAGTGCGATGAGCAGCACGATGAGCAGGGCCTGCGCGCTGAGTGGGGTTTGGCCGCGCAACTCGAGTGCGAGCGATGTTGCACCTAGCTCCGGCGGAAAACTTTGCTGATAGAGATTGACGCCGATGCCGATGACGGCGAAGTCGACTCGCGAGCCGGTGAGCTTGGACTCAACGAGGATGCCGCCGACTTTGAGCGGGCCGATAAGCAGGTCGTTGGGCCAGCGGATGTCGACGTTGAGGCGGGTTTCGTTTTCGATTGCATCGGCTGCGGCGAGCCCGGTGACCAGCGGAAGCCATTGCAGTTCATGCGCAGTGAGCGACGGGCGGATGAGGATGCTGAGGTAGAGGCCGAGTCCGGCATCGGAGTGCCAGTTGTGGTCACCGCGTCCGCGACCGGCGGTCTGCTCCTCGGCCAGCCAGATGCTGCCATGCGGAGCGCCGTTGAGCGCAGCTTCGCGCGCATCCTGATTGGTTGAAGCAGTGGAGTGCAGATGATGGAGCTCGCCGCTGAAGTTCGTCGCCGCGATAGCATTGCGGATCTCGTCGACGTTATACATCAGTCGGCCGTGATGCGCATGGAGATGTCCGCCGCCTTTGCCGAGTGGGTGAGTGCGCCGACGCTGATGAATTCGACGCCGGTCTCGGCGTAAGCACGAATGTTTTCGAGCACAATGCCGCCCGATGCCTCGGTCGGTATCCAGCGTTTTTCCTGGCGCACGCGCATGACGCAGTTCTTCACCTCGGCTGGTGTCATGTTGTCGAGCAGAACGGCCTCAGCGCCGTACACTATCGCTTCTTCAAGCTCGGGCATGTTGCGCACTTCGACTTGGACGCGCTGGCCCTGCTTGCGGTTTTCAAGCGTGCGTGTGAGCACGTCACGCAATCCGCCACCGAGCGAAATGTGATTGTTCTTGATGAGTATGGCAGATGAAAGATCGAGCCTGTGATTTGTTCCGCCGCCGCAGAGCACGGCATACTTATCCAACATGCGCAGGCCGGGGATGGTCTTGCGTGTGTCGAGTACATGCGTACTGGTGCCCTTGATGGCGTCAACGTACTTGCGCGTCAACGTGGCGATGCCGCTGAGGTGCTGCAACAGATTGAGGATGACGCGCTCCGTGCTCAGCAGAACACGTGCGTTGTGGCGGACGACGGCGAGCACCTGGCCAGGCTTGACGCGGACGCCATCGAATATCTCAGGATGGCTGACGACGTCGAAGCGCGCGCAGGCGTTGGCATGCGTGTCGAGCTTGCAAAAGAGCTGCAAGATGCGCGGCACTGCACCGAGGCCGCAGACGACCAGCTCCTGCTTGGCGATGATCTGCGCCGTGGCCTGCAAGTGCTCGTCGATGGTCAGTTGCGTGGTGGTGTCGCTGGTGGCGTGGTCCTCAATGAGAGCCTGCTCCAAGAGCGCGTCGATCTTCGTGTTTTTCCATTCCATAAAGACAGTTCCCAGTTCCCAGTTCTCAGTTCTCAGTTGTCAGTTAGAGCATGATTCGCCGTAACGTACTCTTTCACGATGCAACTGACAACTGTTTACTCTTTTGGCAGTGCGGCCAAAGCAGCCTGAGTCTTCTCAAGCAGTGTACGCGTTTCGGCTTCCTGCTTCTTCAAACCTTCGACCACTTGCGCCGGCGCTTTGGCAACAAAGCCTTCGTTGCCAAGCTGGCGTGCAGCGGCCTGCAATCCTTTTTCATATTTCGCGATGTCCTTTGTCAACCGTTCCCGCTCAGCAGGCACGTCGATGGTTCGCTCGTAGTGAACAGCGACGTCGAAATCAGGCTCTGACTTGGTGGCATCGCCGGTGATCGGTGTGGTGGCGATTTCCAGCGATGAGAGGCGAGCCATGCGCGTAATCGTCTCTCGATTGCCTGCGACGGACTCAACGGCGCGAAGGCCGCGCTCTGCGTTGGAGTAGATGCGGGCCGGGACGATCTCGCTATCGGGGACGCCGCTCTCTTTGCGCAGTGCACGCACCGTGCTGATGATGCGCTGCATGTCACCCATCTCGGTGATGGCGGATTGCTGAGCGTCGGTGAGTGCGGAAGCGTTGACTGGATAACGCGTGAGCGCAATCGACTTCGCCGGCGGATTGCCATCGTAGATCGCGTGCCAGATTTCTTCGGTGAGAAATGGCATGAAGGGCGAGAGGAGGCGCAGCGATGCTTCGAAGACCTGAAGCAGCGTTGTGAGCGCGGCCTTGGTTGCGGCCTTGTCGGCGGTTTCGCTGAAGTCGAGGCGCAGCTTGACTATCTCAAGATACCAATCGCAGAAGCTGCCCCAGAAGAACTGGTAGATGGCGTTGGCCGCGTCGTCGTAGCGGTAGTTAGCGAGCGCTGCGTTGACCGTAGCAGCCGTCTGGTGGAACTCGGCCGTTATCCAGCGCGCTTCGAGCGGCGCGTTGTCGGTTGCGGTGGGCAATGCGCCGAGCGTTGCGTTGTCTATCGTGATGCCTATCTCGGCGGCGCGGTCAACGTTCATGAAGACGAAGCGTGCGGAGTTCCAAATTTTGTTGGCGAAGGCGCGGTAGCCCTCGGTGCGCGCGACGTTGAAGGCGATGTCGGTGCCTGGCGAGGCCATGGAGGCGAGCGTGAAGCGCACGGCGTCGGTGCCGTACTGCTTGACTATCTCGATGGGGTCGATGACGTTGCCCTTGGTCTTTGACATCTTCTCGCGGTTGGCGTCGCGGACGAGCGCATGGATGTAGACTTCGCGGAATGGAACCGTCTCAGAGAGCGGACGCGGCGAACCATCGGGCATCGGCACATCGGCCGAGAACCAGCAGCCCATCATCACCATGCGCGCAACCCAGAAAAAGAGGATGTCGAATCCCGTCACGAGAACCTGCGTTGGATAGAAGGTGTCGAAGTCTGCTCGCGTGAGGCCGGAACCGGGTTTGCCATCGAAGCTTGGCCAGCCGAAGACGGAGACTGGCAGAAGGCCCGACGAGAACCAGGTGTCGAGGACGTCGGTCTCTTGCGTGAGCTTGATGCCTTTGCAGTGCTGGCAAGCGGTGGGCGTTTGGCGCGCGACGGTGACCTTGCGGCAGTCGGCGCAGTGCCATGCCGGAATGCGATGGCCCCACCACAACTGGCGGCTGATGCACCAATCGTGGATGTTCTCCATCCAGTTGAGGTAGGTCTTTTTGTATTGGTCGGGCGTGAATTTAATTTGCCCTTTCTCAACCACTTCAATTGCGCGGTCGGCAAGCGGCTTAATCTTGATGAACCACTGCGTTGAGAGGCGCGGCTCGACGGTTGTTTTACAACGGTCGCATATGCCGACACTCAGCGTGTGGTCCTTGATGCTGACCAACAGGCCTGCGGCTTCAAGATCGGCGACGATCTTTTTGCGCGCTTCGTAGCGGTCGAGGCCTGCATAAACGCCGCCTTCGCTGTTGATGCGGCCGTGGTCGTCCATGATGTTGATGGAGGGCAGATCGTGGCGCTGACCGAGCGCGTAATCGTTCGGGTCGTGCGCGGGCGTGACCTTGACTGCGCCGGTGCCGAAGTCGAGGCTGACCCAATCGTCGAGGATGATGGGGATGGCGCGGCCGACGAGCGGCAGCTTCAGTTGCTTGCCGTGGAGTTTTCTGTAGCGCGCGTCTTCGGGGTGAACGGCAACGGCTGTGTCGCCGAGCATGGTTTCGGGGCGCGTGGTGGCAACGGTTAGGAACTCGCCGGTTTCTTTGCCAGCGGCGTTGATGACCGGGTAGCGAATCTCCCAAAGGTGGCCGGCGCGTTCCTCATGCACAACTTCGAGGTCGCTGATGGCGGTCACGCAGCGCGGACACCAGTTCACGATGTATGCGCCGCGATAGATGAGTCCCTGCTCGTGCAGGCGGACGAAGGCTTCCTTCACGGCGACGGAGAGATGGTCGTCCATGGTGAAGTACTCGCGCGACCAGTCGACGGTTGCGCCGAGGCGCTTCATCTGGTCGAGGATTGCGCCGCCATAGTGACGCTTCCACTCCCACACGCGCTCTTCAAATTTTTCGCGGCCGAGTTCGTGGCGGTTTTTGTTTTCCGCGGCGAGTTGTTTTTCGACCATCATCTGCGTTGCGATGCCGGCGTGGTCGGTGCCGGGAACCCATAGCGCGCGGTCGCCACTCATGCGCCGCCAGCGCGAGAGGATGTCCATCTCCGCCTGGTTGAGCATGTGGCCCATGTGCAGTCGACCGGTGACGTTGGGCGGCGGCAGCAGGATGCTGAAGGGCGCACCTGCGCCATCGGTCGATTGGGCAAACAGGTTCTCGCGGACCCAGTACTCGGCCCAGTGGTCTTCAATGGTCGTCGGGTCGTAGGCTTTTGGCAGTTCGTGGCTCATTATTGGTTTCGATTCAGCGGCCCGGAAAGTGCTTCAAGCGTTGATTGCAAAGGCAATTACCGCAAAAAACAGGCCAAATTTAACGTTAGCACAGTGGGTGAGGAGCCGCGTGATTTGACCAATAATTGCCCAAAATATGAAGTCTTAAATCTAAGACCGTATGACTGGGCGCAAAATTAATTCACCATCTTCATTTACGTCAAATTGCAATCTGCTACCGGGTTTGAGTTTAAGCAGTTCACGTATATATTTTGGGATTGTGACTCGTCCATTTTTATTGACGACATATCGTTTTAATTTCTTTGCCATGTAGTGAGTCCTAGTATATTACTTCGTCAGTTTCTCACTTTTGATGAACAATGTTGCAGAAGCAAAGGCCGCCGAAATGCCGGCGGCCTTGCTTGAAACAAATTTCATTTCAACCTAGAACGGGTTGATCTTGCCCAGACCCTTCTTCTTTTTCTTCTTTGAGCTCGACTCTTCGCTCTGGTCGGCCTTGGGTGCCTTCTGCTTTTTGGTCTCGGCGTTCACGGGTGTCGCCTGCGGCTTGACCTCGTTGATCTGCGCAGGAGCGGCGGCAGGACCCTCAGCCTTGGGCTCGACGGTGGTGTTGGGGCCGACGGGCTTCAGAACCGGGTTTGCAACTGTGGCCGGGGTTGTACCCTGGTCGCCAGTAGTCGTTGTCGCGTTGCCCGAGGGCGCGCTGACAATGCTCACACCCACGCCGGTGCCGTTGTTGACGTTCTCAAATTGCAGCGGAGCCGTTGACGGCGCATCGCTGCGTGGCGGCTCATTGGCGCCTGTTGGCTTGGCTTCAGCGGGCTTTGCGCCGCCGGGGCCGTTCAGGGCCGCATTGAAGATTGCAACGTTGTCCTTGGTCATCTCAGGTGCGGTGGTGCGCTTTGGCGGGTCCATGGTGGGGTCGCCAACGTGGGCGGCCTGCGCAACTGTAGGGCCATGCTTGATGAGGCCAAAGGCCTTTTCGGTGATGTGCACGGGGCGCATACTGTTGACCACGGCCTCGTTCTCCTTGACGGCGGCATCTGTCGGATTGGGAACAGGGCGGTTCAGCTGGATGAGGCGGTCGCGCGCGTCTTCAACGTGCGGGGCCATCGGATAACGCGTGATGACCTTGTCATAAGCTTCGGCTGCGCGGTCAAGATAAACAGAACGCAGGCGCTCACGAACGGCGCCGGGAAGATTTGGAGCAGTCTGAACGGCGCGTGCTTCGCCCGCGTAGGCGTCGCCGATAGCCAGCCAGACTTGGTCGCTCCTGGAGTAGAGCGGATAGGTGTCGGCCACTGTCTTCAGACGGGCCAATGTGGCGGACCAGTTCATACGGCCTTGATAGAAGAAGCCGATAGAGGCTTCGCGCTCGGCCATTACTTCCTGCACTTCGCGCAGCTTCTGGCGGGCGCGGGGAACCAATCCTGAATCCGGGTACATGTTGACCATGTTCCGATACTGCTTTTCGGCTTCGAGGACGTTGGTGTAATCGCGGTCCGGCTTCTCCATCTGCTGGTAGTAGATGTCGGCGACCTTCATCTGCGCTTCGGCAGCTTCAGGAGCGTTTGGGAAGAAGGTCTCAAAGTCCTTGTACTCGGCCTCGGCTTGGGCGAGCGCGGCAGTGCCGCCTTCCTTGAACCAGGTGTCGCCGATGGCAAGCTTGGCGCGCATCTGGTACTCGGAGTTGGGATAGGTGTTGAGCAGCGTTTGCAGGTCAAGGCGGGCGACGTCAAAGCGGCCCTTCTTCAGTGCGATCATCGCCTTGTCAAAGAGTTCCTTGTCCGGCTGCTTGGAGTTGTCGTTGGCCAGCGGATTGGCGCTCAGATCCTGGTTCTTCTTGTGCTTCTTGGGCTTATCCTTGGCTTGGGCTGCGCCAATGGCGAGTACGCCCGCAACCAGCACGGCAACCGACTTCAACAACAAACGATTCATATTCCCTCATACCACTTTGCAGTCGTCGACCAACTGCGAAGAAGATTTTAGATTCCCCAATTCAAATTCTATGGTCCAACGCACTTATTGCGGTGTGACCTGTACCTTGGCTGCGGCATGAGCCTCAGCCAGCAGTTTGCGCATGTTCTGCTCAGGATCGCCGGACCCATAAATTGCATTGCCGGCAACCAGCAGCTCCGCACCTGCTTGGACGATTGGCGCAATGGTCTCGTGAGCCACCCCGCCATCCACTTCAATTCTAAATTGCAACCCCAGCTGCTGGCGCAAATTCACCAACTTGCGGATCTTTTCGAGTGAAAAAGGGATGAACTTCTGCCCGCCAAAGCCCGGATTCACGCTCATCACCAGCACGTGGTGGACCATGGGCAGTATCTCAAGCGTTGATTCAACAGGAGTTGCGGGGTTGATGACCACGCCCGGCTTCATGCCCTTCTGGGCAATGAACTCAAGTGTCCGGTGCAGATGCCGGCAGGCCTCAACATGCACGCTCACCCAGTCCGCCCCGGCATCGGCAAAGGCGGAGATAAACTCGTCCGGGTTCTCGATCATCAGGTGGCAATCGAGCGGCAGCTTGGTCGCCTTGCGCAGGCTTTTGACAACCGGCGGGCCGATGGTGATGTTGGGCACGAAATGGCCGTCCATCACATCCACGTGGATGACCGTCGCGCCGCCGCGTTCGGCTGCGGCAACGGCCTCGCCCAGGCGGGCAAAGTCAGCAGAGAGTATCGAGGGCAGTATCTCAACCATCGTCAGGCGTACTCCTTGAGATAGGCCTAGTTTAGCAGTTTGTGGCTTCAGGAATCAGCCATTCAGAAGCGCATGCTGCTTTGCCGAGGCTTGTTTTTCCATGCTTATAAGCAGGTTTTTGCTGCGTGCGCGCATTGCCGGCGTTCCGCTGCGGCCGTGTATCTGGAGCATCTCGACGACCTCGGCTTCAAGCGATGCGTGCTGGCGGCTCAGGTTGTAGAGTCCTTGCAGCGCGAGAGTTTTTACAATGGAGCTTTTGTCGGCAAGGTAATCCTCTTCGAGCAACTGCGCCACCGCCCGCGCTTCGCCCAACGTCAACTTGAGCCGCGTGACGATGATGGCTAGATTCCAACGCAGCCTGATGGGCTTCGCCTCTGAGAGAAGACCAATGAGCTCCGCCTTCCACGGTTGAATGGCCTTCGCGCTGCCGCGGTCAACTTGATTCCACTTCGCAGTGCCGCGCGTAAGTTGCTCGACGGCATCGGCTGCACGGTTCGCCACGCCCGGCACTTCGTCCCACATGCACTCGATGAGCGACCGCATCTTTGTCGGCTCTCGCTCGACCAGCGCGGCCGCTTCGCAAGTACGCCCCTTGGCCATCGCCACACGGCCAGCCGCGAGTATCGTGCGGATTGATTCTGCTTTGCTCGCCATAGCATCAGCTCGCTTTGCTGATAGATTTCGCCGCCAAGCGGCCAATCCCGCGCAGTATCGCCTTCACCGGCCAGTTGCCGTCGTCGCTTGGGAAGAATATCTCACCCTCGCGTTTTGTCGACGGGCGGTAGTACCAGCGCTTCAACAGTGCCAGATGCCCTTGCCGCGTTTGTGAAGTTGAATAGTTGTCGCCCACTTGCAACGAACCCATCGCCGCTTCAAAGCGCGCCGTGAGCTCATCGCGGCTCGCATGTGCATCTTCTGCCTTTACGGTAGTAGCACTCCGCTCCACGGTCGGCTCCATCATCACCGGCTGCGCAAAGAGCGACGACGAACCCGACTGCTCATTCTGCAACCGCATTCCGAGAGTCCAAAACTCCGCCGGTCCGCGCAACAAACCGTCTTCGAATAAAAATATATTCACTCCCGGTGCGGCGTCTGTACGCTCGGGAGCCGCCTGCAATACCAACGCGCGCAAGGCGTTCATCGGCCGGACGAGTTCAGGCGCAAGCGCTGCGACGGCCTCAACTTTTTCAATCTGCGCATGGACCTCAGCCGCCTGCTCGAATTCCAAATTCGCTGAGGCTTCTTCGCGTGCCGCACGCAACTCGGTCAGCCGACTTTCTCCGCGCGTGGCGATGAACCGCTCCACCGCCGCCGACTCCTCCGCGTATCTTTCCGGCGTGCACGCCAACTGGCAGGGCGCAAGGCACATCTTCATCTCGCCGATGCGCAACCGGGGTGCGTGGGCGAGCACTCCAGATCCTCCACGCAACGGCGCAGAAAAAATAATTTCAGCAGTTCGTCAGAAAATCGCTCCGCGGTGGCATTCGACGCAAACGGCCCAAAGGCCCACTGCGACTCGCGCTGACTTGGCCGCGTCGTTGTCGTCAGTCGTGGCTGCGGGTTCGAGCCCAGATAGCGGAGATACGCCGGCGCGCGCAGATGCATGCGCTTCAGCGCTTCCTGCGTGCGGCCGCGCGCAGCATACACCTGCACCAATAAATTGAATTGAATTAAAAGCGATTCAAAATCCGAGCCGGTCTCAATCCACTCAACGCGCCGGACGAGCCCCGCCAACTGCAACCGTCGCGGATGTTTGTCGCTGGGCTCAAGCAGGCGGCGCAATCGCCCGCGCAGATTCGGCGTGCGCCCCACATATGGTTCGGCCTTTACGTCGTCCGAGTAGAGCGCAAAGACGGCGGCCTTACCCGGAAGCTCGCGCCATAACTCCGGCTGCTCCCTGGCAGCGGCGGCGTTGAACGCGAGCGATTTTGTTTGGGGCTCCACGCGAAAATCCTAAACTACGCGCCGGCTATCGTCATGCCGTCAATGCGCAACGTCGGCACAGCCGCCGCAGAGCGGAAGACAAGGTCGTTTGCAATACCGCTCACATTGCGCAGCATCTCGGCAAGGTTGCCGGCGATGGTAATCTCCTCCACCGCGTGCGTCAGTTCGCCCTTCTCTATCCACAATCCAGTTGCGCCGCGTGAGTAGTCGCCGGTGACCATGTTCACGCCAAAGCCCATCAGGCTGGTGACGTAGAGACCGCGGTCGACCTCGGCGATCAATTGCTCCGGCGTCTTCACTCCCGGCTCAATGTAGAGATTGCCGCAGCCGATTCCCGGAGCGCCTGCGAGTCCGCGCGTCGCGTTTCCCGTCGACTTCATCCCCAGCTTGCGCGCGGAATAAGTATTGAGCAAATAAGTTTTCAGCACGCCTTTGTCGACGACGACCGTACGCCGCGAGGGCAATCCCTCGCCATCAAAGGGCGAAGTGCCAAAGCCGCTCATTCCGTTCGGCAGCAACATCAAATTGTCATCGATGAGCGTAAGCGATGAATCGGCAATCGCCTCGTTCAGCTTGCCGGCGAGGAACGACGCGCCACGCCAGATTGCATCTCCCGATGCGGCTTCAAAAATAATTCCAGCAATCGAGCGCGCAACCTCAGGAGCAAAAATTATCGGAACCTGCTGAGTGGGAACGCGGCTCGCACCCAGCCGCCGCAACGCACGCCGCGCCGCCTCGACGCCGACAGACTCCGGCGTTTCTAAATCTGATAGTCTCCGCGCGCTCGACCACCATCCATCGCGCTGCAAACGGCCATCCTGCTCCGCCGCCAACGCTGAAGCTGAAACGCTCGCCGAACTCGACCGGTAGCTGCCGATAAATCCGCGCGAATTCGCAAAAGCCTTTGCGCCTGTTGCCGCATCAAAACTGCCGCCTTCAGAATTGGTAATGCGCGCGTCGGCGGTGAGCGCGGCCTTCTCCGCACGCAAAGCCCATTCAATGCGCTCGTCCCCTGAGAGCGAATACACATCCTCTGAGAAAAGCCGGAACTCACCCTCTGCAATACCCATCTCGCTCGCATCGGGCAGTCCCGCAAACGGGTCAGGCTCAGTGAGCTTGGCCAGAGCCAAGGCACCCTTGACCATCTGCTGAATTCCATCGGGCGTCAGATCGCTCGACGTCGCCGATCCAGAACACTGACCCAAAAACACGCGCAAACCAGCGCCGCGCGAACCCGCTTCTTTCAGCGTCTCTACCGCGCCGCCGCGCACATTCACGCTGAACTCATCGCCCTCGCTGACGGTGGCCTCGGCGTCGGTCGCTCCGGCATCAATCGCAAGTTGAATAAGCTCTGCGGCGAGCGATTCGAGATCGGGCTGAGCAAATTTATGCATGATTCAACATTAGCATCCTGATTGGAAAAGGTACTTTTGTTGATGGTATCGATTTGACCCACGCTATTGATGAAAATGCAGAAAAAGCCTTGTTTTATAAGGATAAATAAGCGTTCAGCAAAATCAGAACAGGCGTAGAATGGTTGCTGAGGTGAACCTTTATGGAGAACCTGTTTGAAAGTCCTGTCGGAATGAAGCCACCCGAAAAGAAAGAGCAGGAGACGGTGTCAGCGAGGAAGAACAAGCCGATTTCCACTTTCACCATGCGGAAGTCATTAAGGGTGCAGCATCGCAATGCAGGCCGACTCAACCTCTTTTCTAAATAAACGGCGCGTACCTGGGACGCTCGAAATGAATGTAGCTCAAATCATTAACTAATTGTGGGTCTGTTCTTTTTCTGCGCTACACAAGCGCTTTTTTCAAACACAATGCGAATCGGATTTTGTGACTTTACAGTTGCAGCCTCACAGATGCTGAACCGAGCGTATTTTCTCGCCGACCAATTCCTTCAACTGATCTTCGACGGGGAAGTGATTGGTTGCGCGCTCCGGCAGCAGTGTGTGTAGTTCGGCAAATGCGGGCGGCTCGCAATGCTTGTAGGCTGTAAAGCCGATTGCATCCGCCATGCTGCACGCCAAATGAACGATCGCTTCCATTGGCCAGTCAGGATTTTCCACGCTGCATGCGCACGCCTCGTGGTGTCGCCCGACAATCGCGTCAAAATCATGTGGCAGCTTCCAGCTATCAGTTAACTGCCGCCCAGCCTCGCAATGATTAAATCCAAAAAGCTCTTCCTCGGCCTTCAGTATCGCTTCCGCCGGCCCGGCAAAATTCCCCAGCAACTCGGCGTACTCATGGGGCTTTATCGACGCCATCGCCAGCCGTCCGATGTCATGCATAATGCCAGCCGTGTAGGCATCGTCCTTGTTGAGCCCAAAGGCAAGCGCCAGTTGCTCGCTCACCAGCGCCGTTGCAAGGTTGTGGTTCCAGATGAGCTTCATCGCAGGCAGGTTCAACGATTTTCCTAGGTACGTACGCACCGCGACGGTCAGACAGATGCCCTGGATATTTTTTGTTCCCAGACGCGAAACCGCTTCCAGAATATTTGTCGCCGGGTAGCGCGGTGCAAAAAGCGGCGAGTTGGCAATTGTCAGTA
>CAIMNN010000339.1 GCA_903842845.1 uncultured Acidobacteriaceae bacterium
CCATCTTCATCGTCGGCTTTACAATTCGCCTGCTCGCACAATTCCATCTCTTCGGCATCAAAAACTTTTCCTCGCTGCTCGACGACATTCGCCTCCAGCTTGGCTTGCAGATGCTCGCCTACCTCCTCACCTTCATCGGCTGCCTCATCGTCATGCCCATGCTCTGGAACCAGCCCTACTTCAAAGCGCTTTCATGGCGCGCCTATCAACTGCCGCGTCGCATTCCGCTGCTGCTCTCAGCCGCCGTACTCTGCTTCACGCTGGCCATACTCTCCTCCATGCTCTTCAGCGATACCAGCAAGAACGCACCCATCGAGCAGGCCTTCAATCAGCCCGGCGCGCCCTGGCTACTCTTCATCTTCGGCATCACCGCTGCTCCTTTCTTCGAAGAGATGGCATTCCGCGGATTCATGCTCCCCGCCTTCGCAACCGCATTCGATTGGTCCCGCGAGCACATCCTCAAACGCACTCCGCCGCAAAACGACTTCGACGGCACGCCCCGCTGGACCACCGCCGCCCTCACCGTCTCGTCGGTCATCACCAGCATCGCCTTTGCCGCCATCCACGCGCCCCAAACAGCAGGCTCCATCAACTCCCTCATCCTGCTCTTCGGCGTCAGCCTCGTCCTCTGCTTCGTCCGCATCCTCACCCGCTCGCTCGCAGCCAGCACCCTCGTCCACGCTCTCTACAACCTCATCATCTTCGGCATGATGATCCTCTATACCAACGGTTTTCAGCATATGGACAAGCTCTAACCCGTCGCCATTTAAAATCAAAGTATGCTCAAGAGCATTTCCCCGCTCCTCAAATACATGGCCCGTTACCGCTGGAAGTATTTCTGGGGAACGCTCTGTCTCGTCGGCACCAACGCCTTCTCCGTCCTCTTCCCCCAGGTCCTGCAACACGCCATCGACAGCATGGACCACACCAAGAGCAAAGCCACCACCGTCATCTTTCTCTCCGCAATCGAGCGCGGCATCTACACCATCAGTCACGGCTCGCTCGCGCAGGAGGTCCTCTTCTGGGCGCTGCTCATCGTCGCCCTCAAGCTCATCAGCGGTGTCTTCCTCTACGCGCAGCGCTGGGTCCTCATCGGCGTCAGCCGCGAAATTGAATACGACCTCCGCAACGACCTCTTCACCCATCTCGAAACTCAGGACCAGGGCTTCTTCCATCGCTACCGCACCGGCGACATCATGGCCCGCCTCACCAACGACCTCAACGCCGTCCGCAACCTCCTCGGCCCCGCGCTCATGTACAGCGCCAACACAATCTTCTTCTCCGTCTTCGCGCTTTACTTCCTGCTGCACATGAGCCCCTGGCTCACACTCGTCGCGCTTGCCCCCATGCCCATCGCCAGCGTACTTGTTCAGTATTTCGGCACGCGCATTCACGACCGCTTCGAGCGCATCCAGGCCAGCTTCAGCGAGATTTCCGCGCAAGCGCAGGAGAACTACTCCGCCGCCCGCCTGGTCCGCGCCTTCGCTCGCGAAGAGCAGCAGATCGGCCTCTTCGAAACCATGAACCGCGAGTACATCCGCCGCGCGCTCCGTCTCGTTCAACTCATGGGCATGCTCTGGCCAACGCTCGAGTTCGTTCTCGGCGTCTCCATGGTCATCACCCTCGTCGCCGGCGGACACGAAGTCCTCAAAGGCCATCTCACCAGCGGCCAGTTCATCGCCTTCATCACATATATGATTCAGCTCATCTGGCCCATCATCGCCGTCGGTTGGGTCATCAACCTCTATCAGCGCGGCACAGCTTCCGTCGTCCGTCTCGATGAAATCTTGCAACAAAAGCCTGAGATCAACGACGCACACGCCGACCCAGCCATTCCCGCCGACCTCACCCTCTTCGGCGAGATCGAGTTCCGCAATCTCAGCTTCAGTTACGGCGACACTGAAATTCTGCACAATATCAATTTGAAAATCCCCGCTGGCTCCAGCTTCGCCATCGTCGGCCCAACCGGCAGCGGAAAATCAACGCTCATCAGTTTTATTCCGCGCATTAACGACGCAATCGATGCCCCCGATGGCCCAACCCTCTTGCTCGACGGCCGCCCCGTCAGCGACTATCCGCTCGCCGTCCTGCGCCGCAACATCGGCATGGTTCCGCAGGAGACGTTCCTCTTCAGCGACACTCTGCGCGAGAACCTCACCTTCGGCGTTCCTCACGCCACCGACGAAGAGCTCGACCGCGCCATGGAAGCCGCGCACATCCGCACCGAGTTCAGCGAATTCCCCGACGGCTTGAAGACCCTCGTCGGCGAACGCGGCCTCACGCTCAGTGGCGGACAAAAGCAGCGCACAGCAATCGCGCGCGCATTGCTGCGCCGTCCGCCCATCCTCATCCTTGACGACGCACTGGCCAGCGTCGACACCTACACTGAAGAGCGCATCCTCACCGGCCTGCGCAACTACGCTGAGACCGCGACCTCAATATTGATATCGCATCGCGTCTCAACCGTCCGCCACGCCGACCAAATCGCCGTCCTCGATCACGGACGCATCGTCGAACTCGGCACCCACGAGGAACTGCTGGCCCGCGACGGCTACTACGCCAGCCTCAACCGCAAGCAGCAGTTGGAAGAAGAGCTGACCGTCGCTCAATAACTGAGCGGCATCCTGGAGGGAATTGTGACCTACAAGTTCATCAGCGATCTTCACACCGACATCGAAATGCCGCGCTCCGGCATCCTCAGCCGCATCCTCGAGAAGAACGACGCCGTCAACATCACACTCTTTGCAATGCCGGCAGGCGAGGAAATATCAACTCACTCCGCGCCCACGCCCGCAGTGCTTTACTTCCTTGAGGGCGAGGCCGCAGTCCAACTCGGCGATGACACAGTCGCCGCACAAGCCGGCTCGTTCATCTACATGCCGCCCATGTTGCCGCACGGCATCGCCGCCAAAAGCAACGTGAAGATGTTCCTCATCCAACACAAGCTGAAATAAATTACGCAGTCCACGCCGAGTGGCCGCCACGCGAAGTGGAGGCCGCTGCAACCACATTCATGCCGGCATCCTCGCGCGCAACCTGCTTCCATGCTTCACGCACGTTGCGCACGCATTCAATCGTGTGCTCGAACTTCTGCCTCGACGCCGACTGTGACGCCTGGATGATCTGAGCAAATATCGACGCGTAAAACTCGCTCAGCGCCTCCGCCGGCCTTCCGCCCACATCCATCCGCAGTCGCGCCTGCAAGTGAATAATGATGTCGAGCGCGCGTTTCACCGCCGCCCTCCGCCCTTCCACATCCCCGCGCTCAACGGCGTCTATCGCCCCAGTCAAAAATCGCGCTATGCCGTCGTATAGGGCCACCACCAACTCCACCGCCGATGCGCCCTCAAGAACTCTCTGCTGATAAGTTGCCATCTTCCCCGCTCACTATCAGGATCTGAATTGGTTGTATCCGGTTATCGCCGAATACAACTCATTTGCCTGGCTCAACTGCGAGGGCAGCGAAGTCAATATCTCGTTCACCGAGTTCATCTCCAACGTCAGGCTCTTCTGCTGCGCCGAGATGAGGCTGCTCTCTCGGGATATATCGGCGTTCAAATTGGATTCAATACGACTGTTGGCGGTGAGTGCGTATTTGATCAGGCCGCTGGTCCCGGTTCCCGAAGCGGTAAGCACCTTGGAAAAACTCTGCCCCCAACTGTTCGCGTCCTGGAAAAATGCAACGACGCCCGAGTAGTCGTTGTTCAGCACACCCGTCAGCGAGGTCTGGTCAAGCGAGAGCGTTCCGTCGTTGTTCACGCTGATACCGAGGCCGGTCAAACTCGCAAGGTCGCCACCCGAGTTGTTGTAGTTCAGGCTGCTACTGGTCGTCGCATCAGTCAGATTGGAAGTGACGGTCAACTGGCCCGACGTACCAACCTGACCGGAGATGAGCTTTAAGTAAGACCCCGTAGCGTCAGTGCTCACATTGGCCGTCACGCCGATCTTCGCCGAGTTAATGGCCTTGGCCAGCCCAGCAATCGTGTTGTCGGTCGAGTCCAGTGTGATCGTGTGCGCCGTGCCGCTGCCCACCTGAATCGTTATCGAGCCCGAAAGCGTGTCAGTGGAATTTTTTACCGGGTCCAGATAACCCGATGGATTCTGCGATACAAATGCGCCCAGTATCTGCTCCTGGAGCAAACTCAGCGTCGGCGAACCGTAAAGCGGCTGCGCATTACCCGAACTGTCCACACCCTCCTGCGTATTAATGGAGCTGATAACAGAGTTGTAATCGCTCACAAATGCGCCCACTACACTTTCAACGCTCGAGATGTCGTTGGCTATCACCACCTGTACCTGCGTCCCCGGCGCATATGAAAGCAACTGAAACGTGACACCGGGAATCACATTGCTCACCGTGTTCGATGCGCTTGAGATCGAAACACCGTCAACCGTCAAACTCGCATTCGCGCCGCCTTGCGATGTGTTGAACTTCAGCGCCGTCGATGTGGATGTGTCGGTCAAAGCAGATGTGATTGTCAGGTCGCCACGGCTGCCGGATGTGCCGCTGACAAGGCTCAACCGCGAGCCATTCGCGTCGGTGATCACATTCGCCGTAACTCCCATTCCGGCCTGGTTGATGGCGGCGGCAAGTCCTGTCAGTGTGTTGCTCTTCGAGCCCACGTTGATAGTCTGCGCCGTTCCGCTGCCAACCTGTAACGTAATCGACCCCGACAAAGTATCTTTGGCATTCGCGATTGAATCAATATACCCGCTTGACGTCTGCGCCAGCGAGTTGACAACAATAGTATGTGTGCCCGCAGTCGCCGACGATGTCGCCGCCGTCAGTTGAAGAACATTCGTATCCGAACTCGATCCCGCCTTGTTCGCCAGTATCCCCTGAAAATCCGTCAGTTGGCTCACGTCGTTCGACAAATTCGAAAGCTGCGTGCCCAGGTTAGAGAACGCCGTGTCCTGCGTCTGCAACGTGCTCAGTTGGTTCTTCCATGGCGTCTCGACGGCCTGCAAATTGCTCACTATCTGCGAGACGGTCTGGCTGACATTGATGCCTGAACCTGCCGTCGGCGAACCAAAACTAAGTCC
>CAIMNN010000340.1 GCA_903842845.1 uncultured Acidobacteriaceae bacterium
CTGTGTGGTTGTAATCGCCGATGGCAAGCCCCATTGAGGCCTGCTCCGAACCATCTTCACTCACTGCCGTGCCAGATTGCAGACCGATGTCCTCGAACTTTCCATTGCCGAGGTTTTGATAGAGATACTTCGGCGTGGAATCGTTGGCCATGTATATATCGGGCTTGCCCGTGTTGTTCAAGTCGACGAAGACTACGCCCAAACCATAGTAGCCGTCGGGGTCGTCGACACCAGCCGCTTTTGAGACGTCGGTAAAGGTTCCATTTCCATTGTTGTGGAAGAGTGCGTCACCCGCGCCGCGTAAACCACGCGGACCGCATTGCACATCGATGCCGCGATATTTGCAGTAGGAAGTGGAGCCGAACTCAGGCAGATCGTTCAAGTGAAAATCAACATAGTTGCTGACGATCAAATCTACAAACCCGTCGCCGTCATAGTCGCCAAAGGACGCGCCCATCGACCAGCGGCCGTCCTTCACTCCGGCCTTGTCGGTGATGTCGGAAAACGTTCCATCACCATTATTTTTGTAAAGAACATTTCCGCCCAGGCAGGTGATATACAGGTCTGGCCATCCATCATTATTAATGTCGCCTATTGCGCCGCCCATGGCCAAACAAGACGACGTCAAACCAGACTTCTGTGTCACGTCGGTAAACGTTCCATCGTGATTGTTGTGATACAAGGCGCCCAGCGGTTTGAGGCCTTTTTGTGCGTCCTTTACGCCGGGCGAGTTGGTGAAATAAATATCCGGCCAACCGTCGCGGTCATAGTCGATGAGTATCACGCCGCCGCTCATCGATTCCATGATGAATTTCTTCGTTGCATCGGTATCGTGCTTGAATGTGATGCCAGCCTTTTTCGTGACGTCTTCAAATTGTGGAATCGTGCGCCCAGTGCATTTGATATTCTTGCCGCCCACAGGGGGAGCGGACGGAACAGGATGGCCGCTGCCCATTTGCGCATGCAGGGGAGCGAGCGTCAGCGCCGCGAGTGCGATGAGTACAGCGAGACCGTATTGTGGCTGATGCTTGAGCAACGTTGTCGTATCCTCTATTCCTGTTGGATCTGTTTGATGGCATCTGAAACCTGCTCGCGCGACTTTGTCTTCATATCCTTATAGACGGCAAGCTCGCGGTCGGCATCTTCAGTTCGCCCAAGTTTTCTGTAGGCAGCTTGAAGCTGATAGTGCATGTAGTCCTTCTTTGGGCTGAGGCGCGCGGCAATCTCAAGATGCTCGGCAGCCTTGGTGAAATCATCGCGATCGAGATATATCTTGCCTACCTGGTACTGAGCGTTGGCATGCTCGGGATGCGCGGCGATAACATCCTCAAAGAGCGCGAAGGCTTCGTCGGTTTTGGCTTGTTGCAGATAGACAAAACCAAGATGGTATTTCGCATTTGCGTCGCCGGGGCGCAGTTCCAACTCGGCTTTGAAAGCCTTTTCAGCTTCAGGCCATTTGGCCCAGTGGATATACGCGAGCCCCTCGTCAAAATGCGCTTTAGGCATTTGAGGGTCGTGCGCCAGGGCCTGCTCGAATGTTGAAATTGCTTTTTCGTTTTCGCCGAGCTCTATCCACAAGAGCCCTGCAAGAAGAAGCGTCTCACTCGCACGCGGCACACTGAGGTAAGCATTCAGAACCTCGGTGGCCTTCTTCATGTCGCTCATGTGTGTCAGCGACGCAGCCCACGCATAACCGACCTCGCCGTCGGTCATCCCCGTCGCCCCGAGCGGCGCAAAGGCCTCGGCTGCAAAAGAAAACTGATCCATTGCAAAATAGGAGAGGCCGAGCATCGCGCGCAGAGCTGGCGAATTGGGAGTTGAGTTGAGCGCGAGTGCCAGCGCCTTGGCGGCTGTCGGATAATCTTTTGCGCGGAATGCCGAGAGCCCGAGATTTTTCTCGAGTCCTTCGAGGGTTGCGTCCCATTGCTCAGCCTTTTCATAGAGCGTCTCTGCCTGCGCATAATCCTGATGAATGGCAAAGGCGGTGGCCATGTCATTCAGTGCAAGCGCGAGCACAGAGTGTAGTGCCTTCTCACGCGCTTCGAGGTCATGACGCTGAGTTGGCGTCAGCTTCTTGAGTAGCTCTTCCTTATTGGCGGCAGGCAACTGCGCTGACTCCTGCTGGTGGCTCAATGGCACAACCGCTGCCGCTGAACCGGTGCCGCCGTTAAGCACCATCGCGCTGATGCGCTGCTGGCTGTCGGTCATGGTTTTGTTTTGCAGCGCGCGTGCTTTGGCGGCAAATGCTTTGGCCTCCTCCGCGTTGCCCTTCTGGCCGGTGATGCGCGCAAGCTCAACATAGGCGCGGCGAATCTGGTAGTTCGCGCGCGAGTCTTCCATACCGGTCAGCTCGACGGCTTTGCGCAACAGCGTTTCGGCACGCTCCCACTTTTCATCTGTGTAGGCGTTCATGCCTTCATAGAGATATGGGTCCGGCGAACTGGGATCGATCTTCTCGGCGTTCTCAAGATATTTTTCCGCGTCGCTGTATCGGCGTTCCTCGCTCAGAATGAACCCCAGCATATAGTTGGCAAGATAATCGTTCGGAAAAAGTTCGGCTTCTTTGCGCAGCTCGGCTTCGGAGTCGGGCGTCGCAGCCCACTCGTTCATGGCGAGTTCGGCAAGACCGATGAAGTAATGTGCGTGCGGGGTGCGCGGGTTGAGCTCGAGCGCGCGGCGGAACTCTGCTATCGCGGTCGGCATCTCTTCACCGTCGCGGAAGGCGCGGCCGATAAGAACATGGAGCGGGCCGCTTTCACCGGCGAGCTTTTTCATCTGGTCAAAGGATTCGATCGCGCGCTTGTGCGACTCGGGCGTTTTGATGGCGAGCTGGCAAACGGCAAGCGGGTAATAATTGTCGACCTCGGGCCTCAACTTGACGATAGCGAGGAAATACGGCTCCGCCTTTGCCGGTTCGCTCTTCTGCGTCCAAGCGCTGGCAAGAACGCGCAGTGCGCGCAGGTCGTTTGCGTTGCTCTTGAGCGCATACTCTGCGGCTTCGATCGCTTTATCGTAATTTCTGGCCTCAGCCTCAACATAAGCGAGCTCCGAGTAGACTTCCGTCTTCACTTCAAAGCTCAGCGACTCGCGAAAGAGTTCGGCGGCGCGCGCGGCATTGCCGGTCAGCATTTCAATGGATGCATCTTCGCGCAGTCCCTCGGCAACCACAAGCGCGTTGGCCCGTGCCACATCTTCCGGTTTGCCGGTCTCGCGCACCGACTGCGCAGCCTGGAGCCTGCGTTGGAGTTCGTCGTGCTCAGGTTTCGCCTGCGCCACGCACAGGGTCGCCGGCAGCAGCGACAACATCACACAGGAAGTAAATGCAAGCGCTTTGCCAGCTTGATGGATGTGCGCGAGTTTGCAGTGGAGAGGCTTCATGGATGAGGTATCAGTTAAATTTTATCGGATTGATTGACCATGAGCCATTGGCAAAAGTTCTTTTATGGCCGATAAACAAAAAATCTGCGGAGCACACTTAAGTACTCCGCAGTTAGATGGGGTGTAACCGCATTGATACGAAACCCGATTCGCATTTCCATCCGAACTCAACTAGCTCATCCTGACAGAAAAACCGGGCTTTCTTCCGTGCCGGCTTCGTCGTGGGTCCTTGTGCATGATCAACACAAGAACCCACGCTGACGCCAGCCCGGAAAGCTGGTTAGAACGAGAACTTCAAGCTGTACTGAAGTTCGCGGTTGAACTTGTTCATCTGCTGACCGGTGGCTACACCAAAGTTCGATGTTGCCGACTCGCTGGTGATGACCGGATTGGCTGCTGAGCAAGGCGAACCGCCGCAGGAGACTGTTGATGGCGTAAAGCCTGCACCATCGACACCTGTGAAGTTCGGGTGGTTGAGAACGTCAAAGAAGTCCATCGCGAACTTGATGCGATACTTCTCGTGGATGTACCAGTTCTTCACGAGCTGCGAATCCAGATCCGTGGTCGGAGGACCGAAGCAATAGCCACGATGCTCGATGTTGGTCGGAATGGTTCCCAGTGTGTAGCCAACGAGCGTGAATGCGTTCGCATTGAGGATGTGGTTCTTGCTCTCCCCAGAGTTGCAGCTCACGCTGGTCGTCAGCGGACGGTTGTTGCCGTTGTAACCAGTACCGATGAGCTGGCTGATCGCACCGTTGTTGAAACCGCCGTTTGTGAAGACCGTCAGCGAGTTCCCGTGTGCATAAGTGAAGATGCCGTTAATCTCCCAGCCACCGATGGTCTGCCGGATGATCTGGTTCTTATGCTGGAACTTCGGCAGATAATAGACTTCGTTAACCACGAAGATCTGCGGACGGTTGATGTTTGTGCTGCCCTTATCGAGCTTGCTGGTACCGTTGATGGTGATCATTTCCTGGTTGGCTGAACCGGACGAGTTGTCGTTCTCAACGTCGCCGATGGAGTGTGACCAGGTGTAGGCTACCTGGAAGGTCGACGGGCCCTTCTGGGCTTTCAAGAGGACCTGCAGGGAGTGATAGGTTGAGTGACCGGCGCGGGCAAAGCCATTGATGCCGGCAAAGTTGGTTGCCGGACGCAGGCCGTTGTTGCCCGTTCCGTTGCTGTTGAAGACCGCCGCCGCCCAGTTACTTTGCGGAACCGCGTTGAAGGCCTGCATTGAGGTAAGGTGAATGCCGGTGTTGCCGACATAACCGACCGACAGCGTTGTGTTGCGAGCCAGTTCCTGCTCGATGGTGCTGTTCCACTGCCAGGAGTTCGGCGTGTAGGACGTAGGCACCTTGGCATAGTTCGGTGAAACCGAGGCGCTGCCAAGTGCTGCCGGCGTATCGATGGTACGGTTGGAGCTTGCGTTCAACGAGAAAGGTGCGCCCTTGGCAAGACCTTCATCGATGCCTACGAGCTCACGCTGGAAGAACTGACCTGCACCGAGGTGCACAGCCGTCCTGCCGTTGCCAAATACATCCCATGTAAGACCAACGCGAGGAGCGATGTCATGGTTGTTGTTCGGCATCAGTGAGTTGTTCGGTCCCGGCGTTCCATGAGACAGGCCAAGATTTACGCCCAGGCCACCCAGAAGCGTGTTAGCTGCGCCGCAAGGATCGGTGCCAGGTACTATGACAAGGCCGTTGCAGGCATCGCCCGGATTGGCAGCAGCCGCTGAAGCGGTCCAGAGATTCGGATCCCAGTTCGCCCAGTGGTTGTACTTGTCGGTTGGTTCACGGTAGAAGGACCAGCGCGCGCCGAGCTCGAGTGAGAGGTTGCGACGGATCTTCCATGTGTCAGTGAGGAACCACTCAAAGTCGTGCCATACGACGTTCGCCGTGGCATCGATGCTGCCCTCGCCGATGTTGGCGAAGTACTGCGGATAGGTTGCTGTTGCCGCACCCTGAACCAGGATGTTGGCAAGTGCGTTGTTGGTCTTTACGCAAGCAGGTGTGCCGGCCGGTGTCGTACCCGCAACCGGGATAATGTCATGCCCACCACCATCCTGTGCGCAGAATACGGAGCCCGGCAGGCCAGGACGATCAGCGCCGTTGCCACCATCTTCAACCTTGACGTTCCATGAATAGAAAGCGCCAACCTTGAACAGGTGGTTGCCCTTCAACACGGAGAGGTTGTCCTGAACCGTGTAAAGGTCTTCGTGGTTTGCGTAAGGTGCGATGTTCCAGATCGACGAGCTGCCATTGTAGGAGCCGTAGGGGTTCAAACCACCCCAACCGCCGAAGAATCCATCCTTCTCCTTGAGAGAAGCAGGGAAGCTGGTCGGATAGGCTGCGTCGAGTGCGGGAACGATGCTGGCGCGTGTGCCGGCAAGGCTGGTGATGATGGCATTGTGACCGTAGCCGAACTCGGCGTTGTTCACGATGCTGTCAGTGATCTGAGAGTTCAAGCCCGCCATGATGCTCTTCGAGGGCTGCTGCCAGGTCGACTGCACTGTCGGGAAGTCCGACTCGCCCCAGAAGCTGTTGCCCCAGTTCGGTGCCGGGTTGTCCCAGGTTTCATTGGTCCAACGAGCGGTCAAGCGATGCTTCTTGGTGATGTCGAAGTCGCCACGGCCGTTCATCTCGCTCCACTTGAGGTTGTTGTTGATAGCGGAGGCCCAGTTGTAGCCGCTTGACGCGGTCATCGTCTGGTTGGAGTTGTAGTTCGCTGAGGGATAGAACTGCGCGATCAAATTGCCGCCCACGTCAACCGTCGACAGCTTCTGAGGATTGGTATAGCCGGCAACATAGGACGGGAAGCCAGGGTTCGTAAAGGGATCGCCGTTCTTGTTAAGGCCTGAGGTACCAGGGATGGCAGCGCCGCATTGGTCATTACCGTTGCCGTCCATACCTGTGCCTGTGCCATAGGCGCTGAAATCGCCACCGGATTCGGCATCGGTCGGAACGCAGGAGCCGTACGAGAAGCCACGGATTTCCTTGTCCCACTCCTGGTTCCACCAGAAGAAGAGCTTGTCCTTGAATACTGGACCACTGACGTTGTAGCCGAAGTCGTTGTGACGCAGCTTGCCTTTGCCTGTGCCATTGTTCTTCGAGAAGAAGTCATTGGCGTCGAGCGCGTCATTACGGCCAGCATAGAAGAAGCCGCCGTGGAACTGGTTCTGGCCGGAACGGGTGGTGATGCTGATGATGGAACCCGAGGCCTGACCATACTCTGCGCCGAACGAGTTGCGAATCATCTTGAATTCGGCGATGGTGTCAACCGACGGGTAAACCAGGATGGTACGGTTTGAACCCACGTCGTTGTTGTTCACGCCGTCAACCAGGAACAGGTTGTTGGTGTAAGGGTTGCCGTTGACTGAGAAGTTAACGCCGCCGGAAAGTCCCTTGCCGACGCCATTGAAATCCGTCGCGGCCGAAACGCCAGGCGAGAGCTGCGTGAAGGTGACAAAGTTCTCACCGTTCGTCGGGAGCTCGCGAACCTGCTCACCGCTGATGACTTCACCGACTGCGGCTGAAGTGGTCTCAACCTGGACGGTGTCAGCCTGAACTGTGACTGTATCTGACACTGAGCCGGGCTTGAGTGAAGCCAGCACGGAGCTGTTGCTCGAAACGTGTACTTCCACGTTGTTGGTTACGAACCCCTTGAAACCGGTGGCCGTGACCTTGACGGTGTAAACACCAACCGGAAGATCTGTAACGGTGAATGCGCCGATATTGGATGAGGTCGTATTGAAAGTCTGATTGGTGGCAGTCGAGACGACAACTACCTTGGCGCCTACAATGGCCGCTCCGGTGGTGTCGGTGACTGAGCCAACGATGGCGCCGCTATACGCTTGGCCATACATCATGACAGTTGCTGTCACGAAGAGGAACAAGAAAGCGAATAGCGAACGGAGGCTATACGAACTGCGCCGATCGGCACAATTTGCATTATTCCTTGGTCGCATCATTTCTGGGTCTCCTTGATAGTGTTGATTCGTTGTTTTGAGCTGCAAGCGGACTTATCAGCCTAATGCGGTTTAATAAACCGGTTGTATTAGCAAACCACAACCCGGATTAGCCAACCGCAAAGAGGGCGAATTAGGACGCGATGGGATGGTATTCGTTATCATTAGCATTGTCAACGAAATTTAACAGCATGCTGAAAATTCAGTGTACCCTGTTGTGCATGGTCCATCTAAACTACTTTAGTACTGGCATTTATACAGAAATCAGTAGAGCATACATGCCTCAGTTGATTTATATAGATGTGATTTAAAACGGTTTAATGGAATCGCTATAAACCGTTTTAGTGAAATACACAAAAATTAATATGGTAACGTTATCATTGTCTGCTTGGTTTCCGTTCGCGCTCTAAACCGGTTTTTTGGAGCCACTAAATAATCAAAATTCCGCTCTTTTCCGTCTAATTTGCTCAGATGTGTATTCTTTTTCGTCGCTTTTGTGCATCCGGTTGGATTTCTTAGTTTGCTCTTACTTATCTATATTTATGTTGCTTATATTGATTGTTTTCGTGGTCTTTCCTGGCGCTGATATTACCAATACACCTCCACCATTCCTTTGCTGGTCCAAGGCTGAATGATTCTGCGCCGCGCTTTTCGCTGAAACTTCTGCTTCAGGCAAAAGTTGATCCTCACTCATGTTCTGTTTGGCGCGCAGGTCGCAATTCTGCATATCACTATCTGCACATCACAATTTTTTATTGTTTGCGCATCACTTGCATGTGAGACGATTCTCTTTTGGGGATTACTTTTACGTTGCACCTCCCTTTGCCATGAAGAAATACAAGTTATCCAAATCCCGCGAAGAATCAACCCCGGATACAGCACAGGAGCGCGAAGGCGAAGCCCGTCTATTGCGCAAGCCGACCATGACGGATGTCGCGCGTCTGGCTGGTGTCGGCACCATGACCGTCTCTCGCTTTCTCAGCGGCACTGCCACCGTATCGGAAAAGACTGCGCAGCGTGTGCAGACCGCCATCAAGCAGTTGAACTACAGGCCCAACGAGCTAGCACGTGCTTTCCGCGGTCAACGCAACCGCTCCATCGGCATCATCTTCCCTTATCTCTACGATCCCTTCTTCGCCGACTGCGCGCATGCCGTCACCGTCGTGGCACGCGAGCGCGGATACACCGTGCTCATGACGACCTCAGACGAGGAGCCGGAGACGGAGATGCGTGAGATCGAGCTGATGCTGCAACGCAACGTCGACGGCATACTGCTCATCCCGACTCACCGCCGCGAGAGCCGGCTGACTCGCTCGTTCTTCGGTCGCACTCCCGTTGTCGCCTTCGACCGTCCCATCGCCGACTCCAGCTTTGACGCGGTGCTTGTGCAGAACACCGCCGGTGCGCGTCAGATGGTCTTGCATCTTATCGAACATGGTCACAAGCGCATCGCGTTCATGGGCATCAATCGCAATCTATATACGATCCATGCGCGCCTGCTCGGCTACAGACGCGCGATGCAGGATGCAGGCCTGCGCGAAGAGTTTGTTTACGAATGCGATTCCGAAGCAGAGACCGAACGCATCATGAGCGCCATGTTGAAGCACGAGGACCGACCGACTGCAATCGTCACCTCAAACAATCTGGCCACTCGCTACGTTCTCAATTCGATCTCGCATCTCGACCTGAGGGTTCCAGAGGATTTTGCTCTGGTCGGCTTTGATGATTTCGACCTCGCGGATATGATCCAGCCGCCGCTCACGGTCATTCGTCAACCTTCACTTGAAATGGGACGCACGGCAACAAATCTACTCATCGACCGCATCGAACAAGGCGAGATTCCTGAGGCAGGCAATCGCATCATCATGCCCGTCGAGATGATCGTGCGCCGCTCATGTGGTTGCAAGAACCGCAAAGCACAGATCATTCCAGTCAGTTAATTCCAGTCAGCTAATTTATAGGGCCGGCCTCTAGTAGCAGAGGCCGGCCCATTCATTATTCAACCGGGGCTTTGCCTTCCAGCACATTCCATCCGCGCACACCGAACTCCGGTTTCGCGCTGGTCGCTGGATAATGCACTGTGACCGTCTTCTCTTCGCCCGGCAGCAGCGAGAAATAATTGTCACTCAGATACGCGGGCAAAATTCGCTCGCCGCTCTTTGCATCACGTAGCGTCAGCTTCACCAGCAGTGCCGGAGTTGCGCTCGCATTCTTGATGTGCACCGTCGCCTTCCGCTCCTTGCCGTCGGCATCCGCGTGGGCAGTTGCAGTCAACGCAACCGGCGTAAGTGAATCAAGCTCGCGCAGCGTGCCCTCATCCGCCGACCACCAGTACATGTTGTCGCTGACAAGCGCGCCGTTCATATTCGTGACGTCGAGCTTGACCAGTACCGTGTGCCCCGCCGCCAACTGCTCCAGCGCAAGCTTTGCAACCGGTGTACGCGCATTTGCCGCAGCGTGAACTTTCTGCGTCGCATCGCTCAGAACCTTGCCATCCAACCCGACGACGCGTGTGTGCACTTGCAGGTCAAGCGCTTCACCCGTTGAACCCAAGCGGATCAGATCAACCGACCCATCGTCCAGGCTCAACTGCGCATGCACCGGCTCCATCGCCTTCATGCTGCCGTAGAAGCTTGAGTGCGTGTCGTAGTCAGACCCCAGGAAGTTCCACTCCATGCTCGGCCATGCCGGCTGCGTCATCCAGATCATGCGCCCCGAGTTCGGCTCCCATAGATGCGCGGCAAAGCCCTCGAAGATGGCGCGATGGCCGGCGTAATCGAGCATCTGCGCCTTGCGTTCGAAGTCCTCAAGGCTTGTCGCCGCGCCGAACTCCTTCTCCATGTGAGCAACGTATGGCGCAACTCCCCCGTTCCCGCCGGTGTGCCAATCGTGATACGACCACGTGTCGCTGATGGGCCAACGGTCTTCAGGCGGAATAAAACTCTTGATCGCTTCAAGCGTCGGAATGCTCGGAATCCCCAGCTCCACGCTGAAGCCGCGGTTGATGCGGTAATACGAATCGAGGTTCTGGAACTGGTACGGCCCGGAGTTGCGCAGGTTCACCTGGTTTGATGTGCCGGTGTAATAGCGTGTGTGGTCCAGCGTGCGCACCAGTTCGTCCATACCCACGTTCAGAAATGGTTGCGGCACGCCTTCATTGCGTGAGCACCAAACGACGATCGACGGATGATGCCGATAGCGCAGAATCGAGTCGCGCGCATTCGCGAGGAAGAGCTGCGGGTCCTCGGCTTCAAGGTTCCAGTCCTCGGTCGACTCCCAAAAATCATTCCAGACCATCAAGCCGTACTTGTCAGCGAGCGCGTAAAAATTCTCTTCGATGTTCTGGCCCATCCAGTTGCGGATCAAGTTAACGTGCGCATCACGGTGCAGCCGGAAGTACGGCTCAAGATGCTCGATGGAGATTCGCTTGCGGCTGTCGTCCATTCCCCAGTTGCCGCCACGCGCAGCAATGCGCACACCGTTGACTTTGATGACAATGTCGGTCGAGCCCCATCCGCCCGGCACTTCACGCACCGATGTGGTCTTCAGCGCGCCTGGTGCAAGCGAGTGCACCCAAGCTTGCGTCATCCAATCCGGCTGTGGGTCACCCCACTTCCACTTCACCCAATCCGGCAGTTGGTCGTTTGGCTTGAGGAGGTTTGGGCTGCGGTCATCGATGCGGCGTATCGCCTCATGCCGTGTGTCGATCAGCGGCGCTGCTTCATCATGCGTGCGCGCCGGCAGCACCTCTACGCGATGCAGATGACCTTGATCGTCGAACAACGACGTCTCGTAACTCACCTCGCGGATTCCGAAGCTCGTCTTCTGCTCGCTCGTCACTACGCCGTGTTCAACGAAGCGCAGAGTCAGCTCATGTAGCGCCGGCTCACCGTAGCCATTTGGCCACCACAGCTTAGGATGCTCTACACGCAGCGCAGCAAACTCCACCGGAGTCAGTCGAACAACATTTTCACCCGGCACAAGCTTGAGCTTCTTAGCAATCTTCACTCCGTCAAACGCCGCCTGAAGCTCGCCTTCCACTTCACTGCCGCTCGCGTTCTTCAACGGCACTTCGATCTCCAGCTCCGCCACGCTCAAGTCGGGTTTCGGCAGAACCGTGATGACGTTCGCATCGCCGACTGCAACATCTCCCACAGCCGTGAGCGTCACATCCTGCCAGATGCCGGTGTTGCGGTCGCGAATTCCAGGAATCCAATCCCAGCCCTCGGTGCACTCAAACGCCGGCCCGTCCAGCATCTGGATTCCGCCGTTGTCGCCAGGCCCCGCTTTCAACGACTGCTCATGCGCAATGCCCGGATGCGGCGGCGGGCTCACCTTGACCGCGAGCGCGTTATGCCCCGAGGCCGCAAGATACGAGCTCACTTCAAAACTGCCGCGCTCAAACGCCCCCTTCATCTTGCCGAGCTTGTGACCGTTCAGCCAGATCTCAGCTGCGTAGTTGATGCCTTCAAATGTCAGAACCAACTTCGACGCGTGCGCCGCGCCGACCGGCCGCGCAAACTCCACGCGATACCAATAATCCTGATGGCCAAGCGACTCGGGAATCACAAGATTGTTCAATCCGTAATCCGGGTCTGGATAGATGCCGCGGTCGATCATCGTCGTCAGCACCGTGCCGGGAACCGTCGCCACCATCCA
>CAIMNN010000341.1 GCA_903842845.1 uncultured Acidobacteriaceae bacterium
ATCACCTCGTCGAGCGTGTAGCCGACCGCCAGCTTGGCGGCGACCTTGGCGATCGGGAAGCCGGTCGCCTTCGACGCCAGCGCCGAGGAGCGCGAGACGCGCGGGTTCATCTCGATGACGGTCATGCGGCCATCGGCGGGGTTGACGGCGAACTGCACGTTGCTTCCGCCGGTCTCGACGCCTATCTCGCGCATTACGGCAAGCGCCGCGTCGCGCATCTTCTGGTACTCGCGGTCAGTGAGCGTCTGCGCCGGGGCTACTGTAATAGAGTCGCCGGTATGCACGCCCATGGGATCGAAGTTTTCAATGGAGCAAATGATGATGACGTTGTCGGCGAGGTCGCGCATCACCTCGAGCTCGTACTCTTTCCAGCCGAGGACGCTTTCTTCGATGAGGCACTCGTGCACTGGTGAGAGGTCGAGGCCGCGCGCCAAAATTTCCATCAGCTCTTCGCGGTTGTAAGCGATGCCACCGCCTGAGCCGCCGAGTGTAAAGCTGGGGCGGATCAAAACAGGGAAGCCGAGCTTGCCGGCGAATTCAAGGCCGTCGCGGAGATTGTTGACCAGCGCGGATTTTGAAACCTCAAGGCCGATGCGCTGCATTGCGTCTTTGAAGAGCAGGCGGTCTTCGGCCTTTTTGATTGCGGCCAGCTTTGCGCCGATGAGCTCGACGTTGTATTTGTCGAGGACGCCTGCGTCAGCGAGGTCGACGGCTAGGTTGAGCGCGGTCTGTCCGCCGACGGTGGGCAGCAGTGCGAAAATGCCGGGTGCGCGCTTGCCATCTGGCTGCGCAATGCCGTCGCTCGCGGCGAGCATCTCGGTCTCAATGCGGATTATCTCTTCAACGTACTCGCGCGTCAGCGGCTCGACGTAAGTGCGGTCGGCGAGCTCGGGGTCGGTCATGATGGTTGCAGGGTTCGAGTTGACCAGCACCACCTCGTAGCCCTCCTGCTTGAGCGCCTTGCAGGCCTGCGTGCCGGAGTAGTCGAACTCGGCGGACTGGCCGATGACGATGGGGCCGGAGCCGATTACGAGAATTTTTTGAATGTCATTTCTGCGTGGCATTGTTTTCTTATTCCTTGCCCGAATGTTTGTTGAATTTCTTCAAAGCCTTCTCGAAGTCGTGCTTGCTGGTCAGAACGGTAGAGCACTCATCCTCGCAAGCGCCGGGGCCAGCGATGACGTAAAGTTTTTTGTGTTCGGCGGCGATGACCAGTTCGTCTTCGACGATGATCTCGCGCATTGCCGGTGCGTACTTGGTGCGCGCCACACGGAAGACAAATGCGCCGTGGATGTTGCGGAACTCGAAGGCGCCTGCGGCGTCTGTCTTGGTGCTGTGGAGCGGTTTGCCATCGCGTTCCAGTGTGACTGCAACGCCGGTGAGCGGATTTCCGTCCGGCTTGACCACAACGCCAACAACATGCGTAAGGCGCTCGGGTCTGGGAAAGGTGTCCTGCGCCAGCATGGTCAGTGCTGATGCAGTGCAGAGCAGTGCCGCTGCGAGCGTCAGGAACTTCGGGATGATATTTTTATATGGCATGTTCTCGTTGTCCGGCAAAAATGTTGTTACACAAAGAGAAGCACGGCCTGAGCCGTGCCATTGAAAACTACTTCCACTCCTCTATCAGTTTGCGGAAATCGTTGAAGAGGTAGTTTGAGTCGTGCGGGCCCGGGGCGGCCTCAGGGTGGTACTGCACGCTGAAGAGTGGCAGCGACTTGTGGCGCAGGCCTTCGAGCGTGTTGTCGTTGAGGTCGACGTGGGTGAGTTCGACTTCGTTGGCGTTGAGGGAGTCGGGGTCGACGGCGAAGTTGTGGTTGTGCGCCGTTATCTCCACCTTGCCGGTGCGGTTGTTTTTGACCGGGTGGTTGCCGCCGTGGTGGCCGAACTTGAGCTTGTAGGTTTTGCCGCCGAGCGCGAGGCCGGTGAGTTGATGACCGAGACAGATTCCAAAGACCGGCACACGGCCGAGAAACTTGCGAATGGCGTTGACGGCATATGTGACGGGCTCAGGATCGCCGGGGCCGTTGGAAAGAAAAATTCCGTCGGGCTTGAGTTCGAGCACGTCCTCGGCTTTGGTTTCGGCGGGGACGACGGTGACTCGCATGCCTTCGCGGACCAGCATGCGGAGAATGTTCTGCTTGATGCCGAAGTCGTACGCGACGACGTGGAGCAGCTTCCGGTCCACGGCTTGCGGAGCGAGAAGAAAATCGCCGGACTGATTGCGCGGGTCGGAGGAATCAAAAGTGTAGATTGATTTCGTGCTGACGACGCGGGCAAGGTCGGTACCGTCCATTTTTGGAATAGAGCGGGCCTTTTTCACCAGCGCCTCGGGGTCAGAGACATCGGTCGAGAGCACGCCGCGCATCACGCCGTGAGTACGGAGGTGGCGAACCAGTGCGCGGGTGTCGATCTCAGAGAGAACCGGAACTGAATACCGCTCCATGTACTCGTCCGTGACCTGCTCGGAGCGCCAGTTGGAGCTGGTTTCAGAGAGTTCGCGCACGATGAGGCCCTCGATATAGGGCTTCGAGGACTCGTTGTCTGCCTGGTTGGTTCCGTAGTTGCCGATCTGGGGATTCGTCAAAACGACGATCTGACCAGCATAGGAGGGGTCGGTGGCAATTTCCTGGTAGCCGGTAAGGGAAGTATTAAACACCACTTCGCCCCGGCACTCGCCTGGGGCACCATAGCCTTTGCCCAGAAAAATGCGCCCGTCTTCGAGCGCGAGAATCGCCTGCATTGCCTCTCCATAGGAGTGGATTTTATCGATTTTAACAGGTTTGGTTCTGGATAACTCGGTTCTTTTAACGCTGGAGCAGAATCAATTTTCACGGGGCTAAACTGCTCAGATTGAACGTTTACTTCACCACGCCCGCATCTTTGGCCGGCCAGTAGACGAGCGCGGCTTTGCCGTAGATGAGTTCGGCGTCGATTGCGCCGAAGTCGCGGCTGTCATAAGAGATGTTGCGGTGGTCGCCCATGACGAAGTATTCACCGGGGGGTACGGTCAGCTCCGGCATGGAGCGATTGTCGCGGAAGGTCGGGGGTACGTACGGCTCGTCGAGCTTTTGCCCGTTGACGAATACAAAGCCGTGGTCGATTCGGATGCGGTCGCCGGGGGTGCCGACGACGCGCTTGATGAAGCTCTCTTCGAGGTGACGTGGGTAGCGGAATACGACGACATCGCCGCGCTCGACTTTGGTCAGGTGGTAGACGAACTTGTTGATGAAGATGCGGTCGCTGTCCTCAAGCCTCGGCAGCATGGACGTTCCCTCCACGCGCACCGGTTGAAAGAGAAAGACGATGATAAAGACCGCGGCGCATGCGGCGAGGATGAGGTCGCGCATCCAGAGCGTGACAATGGACGTGGCACGCGGTGCCTTTGCGGCCGATGCCGCGGAAGTGGCCTGCGTCTGTGACGAATCAACGAAGATAGAAGCTTCTGTTGTATTGGTCTCTATTGGGTTGGGGATCTTTTGTTCCATTTGTCTACTACCAGATTACAGGCAGCCGAGGGTTTCGGGGGGACACATCATCTTCTGGGGGTGGGGTTTGTCCATGGGCCTGGGTTGATTGGGGGATGGGACGAGCTGCGTTCCGGTGCCGTTGCCTGCGGAGAGGTTGGTCTCCTCGAGGAGGAGGGGGCGCTGGAGGAGCATTTCCACCTGTGTGCCGCTGGGTATGTTGACGTCAGCGCCACGGGTGAAGAGCGAGACCAGGCCGACCGTTGCAGCGCCTGCTGCGAGGCCTCCAAGCCCGCCTGCTAGCGGGTGGCCAGCGCCGAGTCCGCCGATGGAGCCGATGGTTCCGCCGGTGGGGATGGCTATCTCGGCGGTCTTGCCGGCGTTGCGTCCCTTGTTGGCCTTCTGCTCAATGGTGCCTTCGCCGTCCTTCTTGACGGTCTGCTGGCTGGCACCGGGCAGGCTGTTGACGATGCCTGGTATCTCCACGACCGAGCCGTTGGGGAAGATGACGGAGGTGAAGTGCATATCGAGTTGTGCGCGGCCCTTGACGTGGCCGGCGCGCTGGATGCGGTCGATCACGCCCTGTACGTAAACGCCGGTGGGAATGACGACGCGGTTCTGGACGACAACGGGGAAGATGGAGGTGAGGTAAACGCCGTCGCCGGCCTGCGCACCGCTTGTGTTGATGGCGCTGGTGAGTTGGAGCAGGACCTTGGTTCCGGCAGGAACGGTGAGGGTCTTCCTGGTGGGAGGTTCGGCTGTTTGTGAGGGTTCCGCTGCGGGCTGCTGTGCTTGAGTCGGCTCGGCGGTTTGAGCAGGAGTGGGTTGCTCCTGCGCTGGGCATAGGAATGGAAGCAGCAGGAATGCGAGGACAGCAAGAAGAGCAGGGCGCACAGAAACCTCCGATACCTTAGTTATAGACGCATCCTGCCGCCAGCGGGCTCACATGGTGGAAGTGTGATGAATATAGTGAACTCCTTACAGGGTTTCGCGCTAGGATTCTCGTATGGCGGTTACGGCACAATCAGAGCGATTTGCCACAGCAGAGCGGCTGCTGGCGGATGCGTTTGCGCGGTGTGTGATGCCGGGTTGCGCTTATGGGGTTTATGCGGGTGGCCAGGTTGTGGCCAAGGCGTTGGGTGGATTTACGTATGAGGCTGAGAGCCCGCGCGTGTTGCCCGCGACGCGGTTTGATGTGGCGAGCGTGACCAAGGTTGTGGCGACGACGGCTGCGGCTATGCTGCTGGTGCAGCAGGGATTGATGGATGTGAGTCAGCCGATCGGTGAACTGCTTCCCGGGTTCATCATCGGGCGCGAGGATACGCGTTGGGCGCGGCAGGTTACGGTGGCGCAACTGCTGGCGCATTCGTCGGGGTTGCCGGGATATGTGGAGCTGTTCCGCACGGCGAAGACTTCAGCAGAGTTGTTGAAGGCTTGTTTGGAGCTGCCGATAGAGGCTGAGCCGGGAACGCGCGCGGAGTACTCGGACCCTGGATTCATGCTGTTGGGCAAGGTGATAGAGGTTATTACGCGTGAGCCGCTGGACGTGTGGACTGCGCGAGAGGTCTTTCAGCCGCTGGGAATGTTGGCGACTGGATTTACGCCTGTTGCGGGCGAGCGAGTGCTGATTCCGCCGACGGAGATTGATGCGAGCTTCCGCATGCGGATGATTCAGGGCGAAGTACAGGACGAGAACGCGGCCGTGATGAAAGGCGTTGCGGGACATGCGGGATTGTTTGCCAATGTGGAGGATTTGCTGAGGTTTGCGGCGGCGGTGATTGCGGGCGACGCGCTATTCAACGCGGAGACAGTTGCGCGGTTTGCTGAACGGCAGTTGCCGAAGGGAAGTTCGCGTGCGCTTGGTTGGGATACGCCTTTGGAATCAGGTTCTTCGGCTGGGCAGTTCTACTCTGCGCGGTCGATTGGGCATTTGGGTTACAGCGGTTGTTCGTTATGGATAGACCTTGAGGGGCGGATTGCGATTGTGCTGCTGACGAACCGGACCTGGCCAGAGCGAAGTGAGCAGAGCCATTTGGGAATCAAGGAGTTGCGGCCGAGGTTCCATGATGCTGTTCGCGAGGCGCTTCGATAATC
>CAIMNN010000342.1 GCA_903842845.1 uncultured Acidobacteriaceae bacterium
GGCACCTTTTTGGCTGACATATTCTCGCAAGCGCGCACGATAGCTCAAATATGCCTCACGCCGGGCACGGGGAAGGTACTCACGATCATTCAAACGAAACGTCGCTATCGTATACTCTGCTTTGTGGAAGTCTAACGAGTTGGGATCTGAACTCATAGGGACAAACAGGAATGTTCCACCGGAGATATCGAGCATCATCAACTTGAGTGGATCGTCTGTCCGCGGGTGCAACAGAACTGGTGACCCTAGCGGGAGTTTACTCGAAACCAACTACGGACACGCGCAAGTAGCTGAAGTGTGAGTAAGTTACGGCTACAGGCCTGTATTACCCAAGCTAACCATTGCACAGTTGTTTCAAACCGAGGGCATCAGCAATCGCCTGCTGGGCTAGCGTTTGTTTGGACATCACAGTGGCAACGCGATTGGGTCCTTTATCGCCCAGCGGCGGGTACAAGAGATGGAACTGTTGTATCTGCCGGAGCTCTTCGATCAACTGTTCCATGCTTAAGTCTGGCCAGGCGCTGCAGGATTCTCGGCGGATGTATTGAAGCAGCGAGATTCCAAGCATGCAGTAGAACGCATGGATGCGAATCTTGCTATCGGTCCAGTGATGCATCGGGCCCCAACCTAACCACTCGCCGTCCTTGAGTCCGCGAAAGATCTGTTCGATCTTTTGCTGTCCGTTGTAGCCAGCCACCACTTGCTCGGCAGTCCAGTCCATGCGGTTGGTGAGCAGTACGGTTCGGCCGAGGCGTTGGGACCATAACCGCATCAGCGCCTGGTCGTCGACCTGGAAACTCAACAGCCACTTTCCGTCGCGTTGCTGCAAAGAGTATTGCACTACTTCGCGAACATACGAATCGGTCAGCCAGCGGCTGATTTTGTTTCGGATGCCGCTCTCGGTGAAACGCGCCTGGGGCTTAGGCAACTCGGCCGCCAACCGGCGGAGATTCTGTGTCACCTTGGCGAGCGTGGTAGTGATGCTGTGTAGTTGTTCGCTGGCAAAGCAGGCCGAGTAGCTAAGTACGCACAGATATTCTCTGCCATGCACGACGTGTTTTTCGGCCACGGCCCGGACCCCTGAAGGCAGGTCCGCACATGGCGGAATCTGCTCCAACGTTTTCTCCCGCAGTCCGGCCGGGGCCTGATTCCAGGGCAGGGCCGAGATCCACCCAACGCCTGCCTTTTCCAACTCCAAGGTATTGGACAAAGCCGCAGAACCTTTGTCCAAGACCAGCGTGACCGAATCGCGGGCAATCTCGTTGCGGTCCAGCATCAGAGCCAACCGGGTTAAGGCTTGCGGCAACTCCTCGGCGTCAGTGGTATTGCCAGGATAGACGTGGTGGCACAAGCTGAGACCATGGTCGCCATCGAGCAAATAGCTGAGACCGACCTGACGCAAGTTGTGGCGGCCTTGTTTGTTGTGGCCGCGCTGAGCCAACTGGTTGCGCTCGTTGGTGCTGGCCACGTAGGTATAGAAGTTGGTTGTGTCATAAGCGAGCACGCGGCGGCCAACCAACTGCTTCTGCTTCCAGAGGCCGAGCAGGCGGATCTGTGCCTGGTCCAGTTGCGGTTCGGATATGCGGTCGAAACAATCCCAGAACTCTTGGGATGTGAATCGCTCTGAGGGCAACCCCCAGCACGAGCGGAGAATGGTGCGCTCGTACCAGGAGGGGACCTCGGTTTTAGGGCCCGGTTCGCAGATGCGGTGAATGGCGGCCAGAAGCAGATAATGCGCGGTCGAAGGACCGGACCGGGGAACCGGCCAGAGAGACTGAAGAAGGTCGAAGACGCCGGAGCGTTGAGCAGCCAGCCACAAAGCGCCGGGCAGGCCGAACTCAAGCGA
>CAIMNN010000343.1 GCA_903842845.1 uncultured Acidobacteriaceae bacterium
GACCAGCCCACAAATTACCTCGACCTGGGAAGAGTACAAACGCAGCGGCTGGAGCGACGCGCAGGCTTTCGGGATTGCGAACACACTCGACTCCACAGTTACTCATCTTCTTTTAGCGCCAGTCATTGCGAGTATATTTGGTTTGTTCGGTTCATTACTTACTTTGCTGCCTAGATACAAAAAAAGAACGGAAATTTGATCTAACTACGATGCGTCGTCATCTTTACAGCATCGACTAACCCAGCTATGTCGTGCGGGTTGGCTTCTACCGTGGGTGGCCAGTTGTTTTCGATGAGGGTTTGGGTGGTGACGGGGCCGATGGAGATGGCGCGGACGTTTGCGAGAGGCCAGGGGATGGCGGCAGCTTCAGTTGCTGTGCGGAGGTGTGTGACGGAGGAGGAACTGGTGAAGGCTGCGTAGTCGATTCCCTCTTCGAGCGCGGTGCGGAGTTGGGCGGGTGCCGTCGTGGGCATCTGGTTGCGGTAGGCTTCTGCGATAGTGATGTCGGCTCCGAGAGCGGTGAGCGTGTTGGGGATTATGTCGCGGGCGACTGCGGCGCGGATGATGAGGATTTTTTTGCCGGAGAGCGAATGTTGCTTGAAGGAATCTAGAAGGCCTTCGGCGACGTATTTTTCGGGGATGAGTGAGACGGTGAGACCGAGGGCTTGGATGGCGGAGGCGGTGGCGCGACCGACGGCTGCAATATTTTTTATCTTTTGTTCGACGAGTTTGATGCTAAGTATTTCCGCGCGGTCGGCGAGCACGCGGACAGCGTTGGTGCTGGTGAGGATGAGCCAGTCGAATGTGACGAGGTTTCGGAGGGCGGCGTCGAGCGGTGCGAGGTCGTCGGGGGGGACGAGCTCGAGGACGGGGACTTCGACGGGAGTGAAGCCGGCGGAGCGCAGAGCGTCACTGAGCTTGCCGGCCTGATCGGCGGCGCGAGTGACGAGCACCCGCTTCCCTGTCACTGTGGCAGCTCCAGAAGCTGGCCTGCGCCGCCTGCGATGAGTTCCGCGGCGAGGGCTTTGCCGATGGCGACGGCGTCAGTTCCCTGTTGGTGGCCCTTAATGATGCGCGAGCCATCGGGAGCGGCGACAACGCCGAGGATTTCATACTCGCCGCCATCAATTGCGCGACAGTGCGCGCCGATGGGTGTTGCGCATCCGCCGCCGAGAGCGTTGAGTGCGGTGCGTTCAGCAGTGATGGCGAAACGAGTGGGCGCGTCGTTGAGAAATTGAAGCGCCGCGAGTGTGGCGGCGTCGCCGAGGCGAGTTTCAATTCCAAGCGAGCCCTGGCCGGTTGCGGGGCAAATTACTTCAGGCGCGATGCGCTCGCGGACCCATTCAGTTTTTTGAAGGCGGTCGAGCCCGGCGGCGGCGAGGAGGATGGCGTCAACCTGACCCTCGGCGAGTTTGCGCAGGCGTGTGTCAACGTTGCCGCGGAACTCGACGAGCTTGAGGTCGGGGCGGAAGGCGCTGAGCTGTGCGCGACGGCGTGCGCTGGATGTGCCGATGACTGCGCCGGCGGGGAGGCTGGCGATTGACTCGTATTTCACGCTGACGAAGACGTCGCGTGCGTCAACGCGCTGCGGCGTGGCGGCGAGTTCGAAGCCGGGCGGCAGCTCGGTGGGGAGGTCCTTGAGCGAGTGGACAGCGAGGTCGACTCGGCCGGCGGCGAGCGCTTCTTCAATCTCTTTGGTGAACAGGCCCTTGGTGCCGGTCACAGCGCCGGCTTCAGCAAAGGTTATCTCTTGCAGGCGGTCGCCTGAGGTTTTGATGATCTCGATCTCTACTTCGTGGCCTTCGCCGCGGAGCAATGCGGCAATATGGTTGGCCTGCCAAAGGGCAAGTTGCGATCCCCGGCTTCCTATGCGCAGCTTCATTCCTGCCCTCCGTTGATGTCGGTGTTGTCGAGGACTTCGTTCGAGTCAAGCTCGAGTCCCCACTCGTTGAGTACTGTTTCAAGTCGCATGCCGTCGTTGTCGCGCGCGGCCTGCTTGAGCGCCTGCATGGGCGGATGAAGAAATTTGTTTACCAATCCTCGGCTCAACGCTTCAACGGCGGCGAGCTGGTCCGGCGTGAGCGAGGCGAGGCGTGCGTGAATGCGCTTTAACTCCTGCTGACGAAGGTCTTCGGCGCGTTGTTGCAGCGCAACGATAGCTGGCGCGACGTTGACGGCGCGTTGGCGCTCGTGGAAGCGGGCGACCTCGCGTGCGATGAGCTGCTCGGCGTGGTCGGTGTGCTGTTGGCGCTCGGCGAGGTGCGCGGCGGCGACGGCCTGGAGGTCGTCGATGTCGTAGACGAAGAGGCCTTCAAGCTTGTTCATCGCCGGCTCGACGTCGCGCGGGACGGCAATATCGATGAAAAACATCGGCTTGTTGCGGCGCTTGTGAAGGAAGGCCTGGCCGTGCTCGCGGCGGAAGATGTGCGTGGGCGCGCCGGTGGAGGTGATGATAATGTCGGCTTGCGGTGCTTCATCGTAGAGCGCGGCGAACTCAACAACGCGGCCGTTGAAGTGCCCGGCCATGCGCTCGGCGCGTTCTCTAGTCCGGTTCGTTACGAGAATTTTGTCCGCGCCTTGCTGCACCAGATGGCGAGCCGCTAGCTCGCTCATTTTGCCTGCGCCGACGATGAGAACAGTCTTGCCGGTGAGCGTGCCGAAGATCTTGCGCGCGAGTTCAACGGCGACCGATGCGATGGAGACGGAGTTAGAACCAATCTCGGTTTCAGTGCGTACTTTTTTTGCCGCGGAGAAAACGCTTTGCAGCAGATGCTCAAGCTGGCCGCCGATGGTTCCGATTTTGCGCGCGACAGTGAAGGCTTCTTTGACTTGGCCGAGGATCTGCGGCTCGCCGACGACCATGGAGTCGAGACTGGCAGCAACGCGGAAGAGATGGCGGACGGCCTCGTGGTCGTGGTGCTCGTAGAGATGCGGTAGAAGCTCTTCAGGAGCTATGCCGAAGCGCTGCTGCATGAAGGCGATGAGTGCGTGCTCGGCCAGCGGTGCGGCGTCGTCAAGCGCGGCGACGATCTCAACGCGGTTGCAGGTGGAGACGATCATGCACTCAGTGACGCCGGAGAGTGCCGCAAGCGTGGACGTGGCTTCGCCCAGAGCATCACGCGAGATTGCAACGCGCTCGCGCAGCTCGATTGGAGCAGTTTTATGGTTGACCCCCACAATGCGTAACGTCATTTTGCTCCAAACCCGTGTACACGGCTGATGACGTTGGCTGCCCAGACCAGGACCATTGCGAGGAAGACCGCACCGGAGAGATAAGCCGCGCGACGACCGCGCAGGCCCGCGCTGCGGCGGAGGAAGAGCAATAGAACGAAGACGCCCCACATGACGAACGAGGCGACGACCTTGGGATCGAGGAAGTAAGCAGGGCCGACACTTTCCTGTGCAAGCAACGAGCCGATCATGAGGCCGGCCGTCATGCAGGGAAAACCGATCATGAGCATGGTGTGGGCGATGCGCTCGAGTGTGTCGAGGGGCGGAAGCCAGTCGACCGGGAGCCACCATTTTGTGCCGCCGGGCTTGAGCTTGAACTTGAGGTATTTTTCCTGGAGCAGATAGAGCCCGCTGGCGATGACGCTGAAGCCGAGCGCGACAAAGGCGGCTATGAGCGCAGCAATGTGCACGATCAGCCAGCCGCGCTTGACGCCCTGCGACGGGAAGGCGTAGCCATCCACGCCGAGCGCCGGCGCGAAGACGAGGAAGAAGGTTGCCGGCAGCGCGAAGATGGAGAAGCTGAAGGTTCCGTAGAGCCGCCAGATGGCGAGAAAGACTCCGGCCACGAGCAGGCCCATGATGGATTCGGTTTCGCGCACGCCCACCGGTACCCAGCGGTGCGCGGTGGTGAGGGTCTCAACCACGGAGACAAGATGGAAGATGAAGGCGACGAAAGCGGTGGGAACGGCAAAGCGACGCCAGCGGTCGACGCCGTAGAGTACGGCCGGGAGAGCCGCACAGGCCGCCAAGCCATAGAGAACCATCGCCACTCTGAGCCAAATCAAGTACATACATTCACCCTAAACTTCAATTTTTAAGTATACGTGTGACCCGAGTCACCGGGGAAATGGCGCAGAGCACAACGACTCCTGGGTTTGCATCCGAGGTGGAGGGTCTTTGATACTGAAGGTAGAGGTCACAAGATGAAGGAAATTGTTGCCTGGTTGTTTGGCTTGGGATTGTTGGGCAATGCCCTGTTGTTTGTTCCGCAGTTGGTGGCGGTCGCGAGGAAGCGCTCGGCGGAAGGCATTTCGCTGATTACCTTCGGCGGTTTCAGCGTCTTGCAGGTGGTGGGAATTCTGCATGGCGTGTTGCAGCACGACCCTTCGCTGATCTTCGGAATGAGTGCAAGCCTGGCGACGTGCGGTTCGCTAACGGCACTCGCCGGCTATTACCGATTGAGCAGGAAACCCGAAGCGAAACAGGGCTGAATTCGGGGCCTGTATTCCACTACATATAGATAGCTCTTGCCCTGTAATCTGGTAGGAGCGTGAGCGAAAAAGAACCCCAAGACGAGGGCGCAAACCTGTATTTGCCGGAGATGGAGCCTGCGGCGAAGGTGGCGGAGCTGACTCCGTTTATGCGCCAGTGGACGGCCGCAAAAAAGGAGAACCCCGACGCGCTGTTGTTCTTCCGCATGGGGGATTTTTACGAGCTGTTTTACGACGACGCGGTGACGGCAAGCCGCGAGTTGCAGTTGACATTGACGGCGCGCGACCGCGAGCGTCAGATGCCGATGTGCGGAGTGCCCTATCACGCTGCCGAAAATTATTTGAATAGGCTTTTGCGCAAGGGTTACCGCGTGGCCATCTGCGAGCAGATGGAAGACCCGAAGCTGACCAAAAAAATTGTCCGGCGCGAGGTTACGCGGGTGCTCTCGCCGGGAACGGCGCTCGACCCGGCGCTTGCTGCGGAGCAGTCGAATTATTTGGCCGCGATGAGCGGGTCTGGCCGTACACGTGCCATCGCGCTGCTCGATGTTTCAACAGGTGAGTTTCGCGTGGCGGAGTTTGAAGGGCCCGATGCCGAGTCGGAAGCGATCGACGAACTACTGAAAGCTGCTCCGAGTGAGTTGCTGCTGGCCGGGTCGGCGGCAATTGCTCCGCAGCTCGAACGGATTGCGGCGCGAACCAGGCTTGACGATTGGGTTTTCACTCTGGAGTTTGCTCAACCGCTTGTGGAGCGGCAGTTTAACGTCAAATCTTTGGACGGCCTCGGGCTCAGCGAGCATCCGACTGCGACAGTTGCCGTGGGAGCGGTGCTCCATTATTTACGGACGACGCAGAAGCTCGATGCGCAGCATATTGAGTCCATCCGGTTCGAGCGTCATGCAACAGCGCTTGAACTCGATCAGGTCACGGTGCGCAACCTCGAACTGGTTGAAACACTCTTTGCCGGGGCCGATACGCGGGTGACGCTCTTCCACACACTGGATGCGTGCCAGACGCCGATGGGCAAGCGGTTGTTGCGTGCGACGATATTGCGGCCGCTGCTGGAACGCGCGGCTATTGAAGCGCGCTATGAAGCGGTGGGCGAGCTGGCTGCGGACCTCATCAAGCGAGAAGAAATACGGCGAGCCTTCAGCGGGATTCTGGATCTGGAGCGGCTGCTGGGGCGCATCTCACTCGACAGCGCCGGGCCCCGCGATGTTCGGGCGCTGGCTGCTTCGCTGATGAAGCTGCCGGGATTGAAAGCTGTAATCAGCGTGTTGGCTGCGCCGCTGTGGAAGTCAATCCACACGAAATTTGACGCGCTGGAAGAGTTGGCCGCAGCGATTGATCGCACGCTTGTCGCCGAACCGCCGCTGACCTTGGCCGATGGCGGAGCAATTACAACAGGCGTCAATTCAGAACTCGACGAACTCAAGGCAATATCGACCTCGGGCCGTCAGTCGATCGCGGGCATCGAAGAGCGCGAACGCGCGCGGACAGGCATTGGCTCGCTCAAGGTGCGTTACAACTCGGTCTTTGGTTACTACATCGAAATAACCAAGGCAAACCTCAAGGCCGACATTCCGGCGGATTATGAGCGCAAACAAACTCTCGTCAACGCAGAGCGGTTTACGACCCCTGAGCTGAAAGAGTACGAAGTCAAGATCCTCGCGGCGCATGACCGCTCGATCGAAATTGAAAAACGCTTGTTCGCCGAACTGCGGCAGACGGTGCTGGGCGAGGCTGGCCGCATCCGTCGCGTTGCAGTGCTGGTTGCCGAAGCCGATATGTTGGCGAACTTTGCGCACTTGGCCGCGGCGCGCAAGTACACGCGACCGGAGATCTGCGAGGAACTGGTTCTCGAAGCGGTCGGCTCGCGGCATCCGGTCATCGAGCAGTGGATGGAAGAGACGCGTGAAGGCCGGTTTATTGCGAACGACATTTATCTATCCGGCGAGGGGCCGAGCATGCTGCTGATAACCGGCCCGAACATGGGCGGCAAGAGCACTTACTTGCGGCAGGCGGCGATGCTGGTTCTCCTGGCGCAGATGGGGTCGTTTGTTCCGGCCGAGCGAATGCGCCTTGGCTTGGTGGACAGAATTTACACGCGCATTGGCGCGAGCGACAATCTGGCGCGCGGGCGGTCCACCTTCATGGTGGAGATGACGGAGACGGCAACGATTTTGAATACCGCAACGCCGCGGTCGCTGGTGCTGCTCGACGAGATGGGACGCGGGACGTCGACATTTGATGGGTTGAGCCTGGCGTGGTCGACGGTTGAGTATTTGCATTCCGAAGTCAAGGCACGGACATTGTTTGCAACACACTACCACGAGCTGACGTTGCTGGCCGAAAAGCTGGAGCGGGTGCGGAACTTGCGCGTGGCTGTAAAAGAAGGCGCGCAGGGGATAGTTTTTCTGCACTCGATTGAGCCCGGCGCGGCAAATAAGAGTTACGGCATTGAAGTGGCGCGGCTCGCCGGATTGCCGCATGCGGTTATCGAGCGCGCGCGGCACGTGTTGCGGCAGCATGAGCGCCAGGAGCGGCAAAGCGTTGACGTGGAGACGAGCGCGCCGATGCAGATGACGATATTCACGCCTCTCTCGCAGCGCATCGTTGACCGACTCGCGGAGACGGATGTGAATGAGCTGACTCCGTTGCAGGCGCTGAATCTGCTGGAAGAATTGAAAGTTGAATTGAAGAAGGAGTAGGACCATGAGTAGTGGAACGAAGCGGACGCTGCGCGCGGATGTGGGCAGCTTGTTTATTGTGGGGCTCGGGGGAGTGGAACTCACAAATATGGAACGGAGCTGGCTGCGGCTGGTCGGTCCGTCTGGGATTATTTTGTTCCGCAGAAATTTTGAGAACGCCGCGCAAAGCCGTGCGCTGCTGGATGCAGCAACCGCAGAGTGCGCGCCGCGCGCCTTCCGTTGCGTTGACGTAGAGGGCGGATTGGTGAACCGACTGCGCGATGCGCTTGCGCCGATAGCCGCCGCGCAGGATGTTGCGAAGACCGGCGATAAAAAATTGATGCGCAAGCACGGCGAGCTGATAGCTGATGCGGTGAAGGCCTTCGGGTTCAACACGAGCTTTGCTCCAGTGCTGGACCTTGCGTTGCCAGAGTCCGCAGAAGTGATGGGGACGCGCTCACCAGCGGCGACTGCCGAGGGCGTTGCAGAATATGGTCGCGAGTTGCTTGCGGGCTTGGCAAAGCGCGGCGTGGTTGGATGCGGAAAACATTTCCCTGGGCTTGGCGGCGGAACGGTAGACTCGCATCATCTGACGCCATCAATCGAACGCAGTTGGAAGGAATTGTGGCAACAGGATATTGAACCGTATCGCGCGCTCAAAAAAGAGATGCCGTTTGTGATGGTGAACCATGCGGCGTACCCGCAGACGAAAGACAAGGCGCGGCCGGCTAGCGCGTCAAAGTTTTGGGCGAAGGTGCTGCGCGAGAAAGTCGGCTACAAAGGAATTATTTTGTCTGACGATCTGGAGATGGGCGGAATATTGAAGTTTCTGCCGATCGACGAAGCGGCGGTGGAGGTTTTCCGCGCAGGGATGGATATGGCGCTGGTGTGCCACAACGCGGAGTTGGTGATAGCAGCGTTTGAAGCGGTGCTGAGCGAGGCAGAGCGGTCCGCCGAGTTCAGAAAAATTATTGTTGGACGTGCGAAGTTTGCTGCACGCGAACGCGAGCGCCTGGTCGCTAAAAAACCGGCTAAGGCACTGACGGCAGCGGAGTATGAGGCGCTACGCGGGAAAATTCTCGCGTTCAATGAACAGGTGGCGAAGAGGCAGCAAGCATGATAGTCGCCGGCATTATGAGCGGAACGTCTGCCGACGGAATCGACGTTGCGTTGGTGCGCGTGAGCGAGAATCGTACGGGCACGCGTGTTCAGTTGCTGGCGCATGAAGGGTTTCCGTTTCCTGTTGAGTTGCGTCGAGCGGTGCTCAGCGCGATGAATGCAACGAAAACTTCGACGGCGGATTTGGCGCGATTGAACTGGCGGCTGGGTGCGGCGTATGCGGATGCGGTGAAGCAGACGCTGAAAAAGCATCCATATAAGGTGGAGCTGATCGGGTGCCACGGGCAGACTGTCTACCATCAGCCGCAGGCGGTGGAGTACACAGGCAAGAAATTTGCCTGCACGTGGCAACTGGGCGAAGCGGCGGTGATTGCGGGCGAGTGCGGCGTGCCGGTGGTTTCAAATTTCCGCCCGGCGGATATGGTTGCAGGCGGCGAGGGCGCGCCGCTGGTTCCCTTCCTCGATTTCACGTTGTTTGCCGCAAAGACACGCGCGCGAGTGTTGCAAAATATCGGCGGCATTGCGAATCTGACGGCGATACCGGCTGGGGCTGGTCCGGAGAAAGTTTTGGCGTTTGATACGGGGCCGGGGAATATGGTGGTCGACTGGCTGACGCAGGAGTTGTTTGGCGAGAAGTTTGACAGCGGCGGTGAACATGCGCGTCGGGGACGAGTGCTTGAGCCGGTATTGAAGACGGCGTTGAAAAATTCTTACTTCGCGAAGCGGCCGCCGCGCACGGCTGGGCGTGAGCAGTTTGGCAGCGAGTATGCCGCAGAGTTTTTGCGCGCGTGCCGGAAAGAATCGCGCCGTAAAGAAGATGCACTGGCGACGGCGACGGCGCTGACAGTTGAGAGTGTTTTCCGCGCGTATAAAAGGTTTGTGCTGCCGAAGATCGGCGACGATGAGGTAGATTATATTGTCTCTGGCGGCGGAGCGCGCAATCACACATTAATGCAGATGCTCGCGACGCTGCTTTGTCCGCTTGGATGTGCGCTAACGACTAGCCAAGAGTTTGGAATGCCGGCCGAGGCGAAGGAGGCTGCGGCCTTTGCGCTGCTGGCGTGGCGGACGTGGAACCGGAAACCTTCGAATGTGCCTTCGGCGACAGGTGCGAAGCGTGCGGTGGTGTTGGGGCAGGTCACGTATGTTTAGGCGTGTAGGCACGGCGCTGGCGGTTGGCGCGTTGATGTATGCATTGACGAGTTGCCGCAATTCTGCACCGGACCGCGAGACAGTTGTGGTGCTGATTGAGAATTCCCCTACAAGCCTCGACCCGCGAATTGGAACGGATGCGGTTTCGGAACATTTGGACGAGTTGCTCTTCGACGGATTAGTCGCCGTCGATGCGAATTTTGCATTCAAGCCGGCGTTGGCAGAGCGGTGGGCGCAGCCGGACGAGCTAACGTATATTTTCCATTTGCGTGCGGGCGTGCGCTTCCATGACGGACGGGCGCTAACGGCGCGTGATGTGGCGTGGACGATAACATCAATGCGCGACGGCACAGTTATAACTCCAAAGGCGAATGCGTACGACGCGATTGCGCGGATTGAAACACCGAATGAACTGACGGTTGTGTTCCATCTTTCACATGCCGACAACAGTCTGCTCGAAAACCTGACGACAAGCGCGTTGGGAATTGTTCCCTATGGAAGCGGAAAAGAATTTGCGCAGCATCCGATCGGTAGCGGTGCGTTTAAATTTGTGTCGGCGGCAATTGATCAACAGGTGGTGATGGAAACAAATCCTGATTCTTGGTCGGGCGCGCCAAAGTTACACCGCCTGCGGTTTGCCGTGGTGCCTGACGCGAACACGCGGACGCTTGAACTGGAAAAAGGCACAGCCGATATTAGCGTGAACCCGACAACGATGGATACGCTGCCAGTACTGGCGTCGAAACCAAATCTCGTTATCGAAGAGGCGCCGGGGACAGTGGTGCAGTACTTGAGCTTCAACACGCGCGATGCGATCTTGAAGGACGCGCGGGTGCGAAGAGCAATTGGCTACGCCGTTGACCGTCAGTTGATGATCCAGACATTGCAGCGCGGTCATGCGCGCACCGCTGAGAGTTTGTTGCCGCTCACGCACTGGGCTTATTGGCAGAGCGAGCCGGGCGATGCGGCGCATCTTGATTATGACCCCGAGCGTGCAGAGAAATTATTGGATGAGGCAGGCTACAAACGAGGCCCGGACGGTGTGCGCTTCCATACTTCTATAAAAACCAGCACCGACGAGAGCGCGCGATTGCTGGCGGCGGTTTTGCAGCAGCAACTAGCGCGCATTGGAATTACGCTCGACATCAAAAGCAACGAGTTCGCGACGTTTTACAGCGATGTGGTTCACGGCGCGTTTAGCATGTATACGCTGCGGTGGATAGGCGGCAACGAGCAGCCAAGCATCTTCAGTTATGCCTTTGCCTCGTGGCGGCAGCCGCCGAAAGGCGGGAATCGCGGCCACTACTCGAATGCGAAACTTGACGCGCTGCTGCGCGAGGCGGAGCAATCGAGCAACCAGGCGGTGAGAAAGCGGGATTACGCCGAGGTGCAACGGCTGCTGCTCGAAGAAATGCCTGCGCTGAATTTGTGGGCGCAAAATGCGATCGTTGTACACTCAAAACGCATCTCCGCGGTGAAGCCCAGCGCATCGGGCAGCATGGCCTTTCTGAAAACTGCCACGCTGGTGCAATAGC
>CAIMNN010000344.1 GCA_903842845.1 uncultured Acidobacteriaceae bacterium
ACTGCTGCGCCAGCATAGACCGGCTTCAACCAGCGACGATATTGAGCCGAGTGTCCGCGGGTTGCGTCGGTGTAGAGGCGAATCAATTCGCTTGTGACAGGGCCGATCTTTGCGTCGAGAACGTCGTGGTGGTCAACGCGGACGACAGGGGCGATGCCGACGGCGGTTCCGGTAAAGAAGAGCTCGTCGCAGATGTAAAGCTCGCTGCGGTCGATGGGGCGCTCGACGACTTCGAGACCGAGTTCGTGTGCGGCGAGTTCCATGATGGCGTCGCGGGTGATGCCTTCGAGAATGTTCTCAGTCACCGACGGCGTGATGAGCTTGTTGCCGCGCACCATGAAAATGTTGCAGGTTGCGCCTTCGGAGACGTGGCCGGCTTCGTTGAGGAAGATGGCCTCGTCGAATCCGCAGCGGCGGGCTTCGTCACTGGCGAGAGCGCTGTTGACGTATGCGCCGCAGATCTTGCCGCGCGCGGGGATGGCGTTGTCTGAAATGCGACGCCACGAACTGACGCCGGCATGGACGCCGTTGTCGGCGTGGAGATAGTCGCCGAAGGGCAACGCGACGATGGCGTATGCATCGACATCATCCGGGCTGACGCCTACACGCTCCGCGCTTTTGAATGCGAGCGGGCGGATGTAGACGTTGGTCTCAAAGTGATTGCGACGCATGAGCTCAGCGGTAATTTCGGAGAGCTCTTCAGGCTCGAGAGGAATGTTGATGCGGAGCAGGCTGGCATTCTTTTTCCATCGTGCGTAATGCTCCACCGGACGGACGACGAAGAGTTCCTTCGACGGCGCATCCCAATAAGCGCGGATGCCTTCGAAGACGCCTGTTCCGTAGTGGAGCGCGTGGGTGAGGATGTTGACGTTGGCATCGCCGAGGCGCATGTACTCGCCGTCGTAATAACAGATCAGATTCGGATCACCATGTGCCTTCACTTCACACCTCCACTGCGCATTTCTCACGGAAGAGCTCGCGTCCGCGCAGAAGAGCGCGGGTATCGAGCTCGACCCATTTTGGGGTTTTGACCAACTGGCGTAGCGCCTGGTCGATGGCGTCCTGGGGCAGGTCTTCAGCTATTTCAAGCAGCGCGCCGAGCATGACCATATTGGCCGCGCGAGCATCGCCAATTTCGTGCGCCACTTTTGTAAACGGCAGCGCCAACACCTTTACGTCGGGGCGGTAACAATCGGCGGGGAACTCGTCGCCGTTGTAGAGGACCCATCCGCCGGGGCGAACGCTGTCATCGAATTTGCGCAGCGAAGGCTCGTTCATCGCGACCAGAACATCGGGCAGCGTGACCAAAGGCGAATCAATACTCTCACTGGAGACACGCACATGGCAATTGGATGTGCCGGAGCGCATTTCAGGGCCGTAAGAGGGCAGCCAACTGACGTGCAGACCCGCGTCAAGACCGGCCTGGGCGAGGATTTCGCCGAGCAGCAGAACGCCCTGACCGCCGAATCCGGCAACGCGGACGTGGAGGTCGATGTCGATCTTGCGCGGCTTGGTGGCGTGCTCGAGCTCGGGCTCATCTTCAATGCCGAGAATCTTGGGCAGTTCAGTGAGCGCGGGTGCGGCAGGATGCGGCGCGTGTGGCTGCGCTTCTTTTGTTTTGTCGCAGAAGACGCCGAGCGGGAAGGTCTTCTCCATGACGTCGCGGACCCAGTGCTGCGAATCGACGGCGTTCATCTTCCAGATGGTTGGGCAGGGCGAGAGAATTTCGACGATAGAGAAGCCGAGACCCTTGACCTGATTGTCGATGGCTTTGCGGACGGCCTTGGTGGCCTGTGCGATCTGCTTGTTGTCGCCGAGGCCGACGCGCTCAATATAGACGGGCGCTTCGAGGGTGGCGAGCAGCTCGCAGATGTGCAGCGGGTAACCTTCGTTTTCAACCGAGCGGCCGTGCGGCGTGGTCATGCTCTTCATACCGATGAGCGTGGTGGGCGCGACCTGGCCGCCGGTCATGCTGTAGATGCCGTTGTTGATGAAGATGACGGTGATGCTTTCACCGCGGTTGGCGGCGTGGATGATCTCCGCCATGCCGATGGCAGCGAGGTCGCCATCGCCCTGATAGCTGATGACGATGCTGCCGGGGTGGCTGCGCTTCATGGCTGTGGCAACGGCCGGCGCGCGACCATGCGCGGCCTGCACGTTGCCCACGTCGAAGTAGTAGTACGCAAAGACGGAGCAGCCGACAGGGCTGATGAGGACTGTGCGGTCCTTGATTGCGAGCCCGTCGATGGCCTCGGCCAGCATTTTGTGTGCCGTGCCGTGACCGCAACCGGGGCAGTAATGTGTGGCGTGGCTCAGTTCGTTCTTGCGCTCGTACTTTTCGTAGTAACTGTCGGGACGCCCAAAGGCTACTTCATATTCGGGAAAGCTCACGCTAGACATGTGCCAACCTCGCTTCTTCTGTTGTTTGAATCCTGGTTACGTTCAGCTCGCGCGCGAGGCGGTTGACGACTTCCATCACCTGCTCGTGTGTGGGAACATTGCCGCCCATGCGGTTTACGAACTCGACAGGCCGCGCGCCATTGACTGCGAGGCGGACATCCTCGACCATCTGGCCGTTGCTCATTTCTACAACGATGAAGGCTTTGGCTTTTTTTGTGAGGCGCGCAATCTCAAGTTTCGGGAACGGGAAGAGGGTGATGGGCCTCAAGAGGCCGACCGGCAATCCCATCTCGCGGGCTTCGACGGTAACGGCTTTGAGGATGCGGCCCATGATGCCGTAGCCGACGAGGACGATCTCGGCGTCGTCAGCGAAGTAGGACTCGGACATCACATCTTCGCGCTCAGCCTGTGCGTACTTGGCCTGCAACTTGATGAGGTGCTGCTCGAGCTCGTTGATGTCCATGTGCAAGGATGTGATGAGGTTGCCGCGCGATTCTTTTGTACCGGCGACGGCCCAATCGGGAACCTTGGGGGCGACGGCAATCTGCGGAAACTCGACGGGTTCCATCATCTGACCGATGAAACCATCGGCGAGGAGAAAAACAGGATTGCGATATTTATCGGCGAGCTCAAAGGCGAGCGCGGTGAGGTCGGCCATCTCCTGCGCGGAGTGGGGCGCGAGGACGATGGTCTTGTAGCTGCCATTGCCGCCGCCTTTGACGACCTGGTGATAATCGCTTTGCTCGGAGCCGAGGTTGCCAAGGCCAGGGCCGCCGCGCGTGATGTCGGCGATGACGCAGGGGAGTTCAGCGCCGGCCATGTAGCTGATGCCTTCCTGCATCAGACTGATGCCGGGGCCGCTGGACGAGGTCATGCAGCGGATGCCGGCTGATGACGCGCCGTAGAGCATGTTGATGGCCGCTACTTCGCTCTCGGCTTGAAGAAATACTCCACCTGCCGCGGGCATCAGTTCTGCCGCGCTCTCGGTGATCTCGCTCGCGGGCGTGATCGGATAGCCGTAGAAACCACGGCACCCGGCCATGATCGCCGCGCGGACGACCGCTTCATTACCCTTCATCAATCTCTTAGTCATTGGAACCTCAATTCCTGTTCAAGCCACTACAACTTCGTGATGCGTCACCAGCCGCCAAACTGTCAGCGCGCCGGGCTCAGGGCAGACCATGAAGCAGATTCCGCAACCTGTGCATCGCGCGCCTTCGTATTGCGCTGTCTTGTAGCCAAAGTGATTCAATTGGTCGCTGATGCCGATGCACTTGACCGGGCATGCTTCAACACAAAGTCCACAGCCCTTGCATTCGCTATCGTTGACGACCAGCTTACCGCGGTCATTTTTCTGCTCTGTAGTCATCACTGCCTCCAAATTTCGTTTGCGCTCAGGCCAAAACCATGGGCGATTTTTTCTCGAGATAATGTGCGCGCACTGCAAACTCTTCGAGCTCTGCGCGGAAGTTCGGGTCGGCGATCTGAATGAGCGCCTCAGCGCGTTCGCGCAAAGATTTTCCGTGCAGATACGCGATGCCGTGTTCGGTGACCACATAATGCACATCGGCGCGGGTGGTTACGACGCCAGCGCCGGGTTCAAGCATGGGCGCAATGCGCGATACGGTTCCGTTCTTTGCTGTTGATGGCAGCGCGATGATGGGCATTCCGCCCTTGGAGCGCGCCGCACCACGCATAAAGTCCAACTGACCGCCGAAACCACTGTAGGGCCGCAGGCCGATGGAGTCTGCGCAGACTTGACCAGTCAGGTCGACTTGAAGCGCGCTGTTGATGGCGACCATGTTGTCATTGCGCGCGATGACGAATGGGTCGTTGGTGTACTTGATGGGGCGGAACTCGAAGGCCGGATTCTCGTGGATGTAATCGAAGAGTTTTTTTGTTCCGAGCACGAAGGCAAGTACGACTTTGCCGCGGTGGACGGATTTGCGCTCGCCGTTGATGACGCCGGATTCCATCAGATCGATGACGCCGTCTGCAACCATCTCGGTGTGAACGCCGAGGTCGCGCTTGTCGCCGAGGCAGCTCAGCACTGCGTCGGGAATTCCGCCGATGCCCAGTTGCAGCGTTGCGCCGTCGGGGATGAGCTTGGCGACGTTCTGAGCGATACGGGTGTGCATCTCTGTGTAAGGCTCAGCGTGAACCTCGTGCAGCGGATGCGAACTTTCAACCATTGCGAAGAAGTGGCTGACGTGCAGATTGGTTTCGCCGTGGGTGCGCGGCATCTGGTCGTTGACTTCGGCGATGACGACCTTGGCACCGCGCGCGGCGGTCAGCGTGCAGTCGACGGTCGTGCCCAGGCTTACGAATCCGTGCGCGTCGGGGCGGGAGACCTGCATCAGGACGATATCGATGGGGAGATCTTTTTCAAAGAGCGCTTCGATCTCGCTGAGATGGATGGGGGTGTAGTCGGCGCGGCCAGCTTGTACGGCATCGCGCACGTTGTCGCCGATGAAGAGTCCGCGATGGCGGAAGTGCCCGGCGAATTTATCGTCTGTGTAGTGAGCAGGTCCAAGATTCTTCATATGCACGATCTCAACGTCGTGCAAGTCTTCGCCGCGGGCCACCAATGCGTCGATGAGAATGTGTGGTGTGCCGCAGCCTGATTGGATCCAGACACGGTCACCGTTGCGCACGATACGCAACGCCTCGGCCGCACTCATCAGGTGACTGCGATATTCTGACTGCCAGTTCATGGGAAATCGACCCTCCAGGGTAAGGCGCAAGACCACCTCCTGCGCCCGAATTATTCTCTATCCAGCACACTTTATATGCTGTGATTTCCATCACCCGGCGACCTTCCGAAAGTGTTGTTTTTCCTGATTTTTCGACGAGTTTGAGCGCTTTGGAAGGCGAATAACTTAACAAAAGATAAATAGAGTCCGTTCTCGCTCGGGAAGGGGAAAGCAGATTATTCTGGAGGAACCATGAACCCACAAATACAGCAAACCAAGGTCAACCTGAGCAACACCGACGACTACCGTGAAAGCTACGCCAACAGTGTGCAGGTGAAGGTCAGTGTGTGGGATTTTCAACTGACTTTCGGGTTGGCGCAGAGCGATTCGCCCGAGCAGGTGAACATCCGCAATCACCAGGCCATCTTCCTGAGCCCGCAACAGGCCAAGGCGCTTTGGAACGTGCTGGGGCAGAACCTGGCCCAGTATGAGCAGGCATTCGGCCAACTGAACCTGGAGCCGAACGGCGCGCAGTTCAATCAGGGGCCGGTTAA
>CAIMNN010000345.1 GCA_903842845.1 uncultured Acidobacteriaceae bacterium
CCCAGTTCGCTCTCTTTGTCTTCAAGTTGTGCCTCCAGGTTCCCGCGCAACTCTGCCACAATGTCAGCCTGACCCTTCCACGGCAAATGCTTCTGAACGGCCTGCAAATATCTATCCAGTAACTCCATCATTTCCACCATCGCCTTTCTACAGAATGTTGTGAATCGCCGCGTTTATCGCCTGCCACTCTTCGAGCAGCTGCACAAAAATTTTCTCGCCCTCGCTTGAGAGGCGATAAAAGCGTTTCTTACGCTTCGCTTCTTCGCGCCACTCGCTCACCAGGACCCCTTGCGCTTCGAGACGACGCAAAAGAGGATAGAGCGTGCTTTCATCAATCTCCAGCCCATGCTCCGCTAGCCTTTTGCGCAGCGTGTAGCCGTAATGCTCCTCGCGCAGTTGCGCCAATACCGCCAATGAAAGGCAGCCTCGTCGCAACTCAAGTCGCAGATTCTCAAACAGGTTATCGGTTAACGTCATCCAGCACCTCATGCACTGTACAGTACATACTGTATAACGTACAGTGTGTGTTGTCAAGTACTCTTCTGTAATTTATTTCGACGGCTTCCCTACTTCGTTCCTGCACTCAGATGCGGAACCTCATCCACGTTCGTGTCGCGCCTTTATCCAATCAGAACAATCAATCTGCTAGCCTTGTATTGTGTTCTTTACGCCAAAAAATCTGCGCAAGCGCAGGCCGGAAGAGTCCGCCGCCATTGCCACGCGCATGGACGTGGCCGCGACGCTGAGCGAAGACGAGCTGAGCGACCGCACGCTCGACCGCCGCATCAAGAAGAGCACAGCCTTTACACGCGTCACGGCGCTTGCTGCGTTGCGACCCGTGCACGAGGCCTTCAACTGGCTGCATCAGAACCAGATGAAACTGATGGACTGGCAGGTTGAGTTGGTCCAAATCCCCGCGCCGCCGTTTGGCGAAGCCGCTCGCTCCATCTGGATCGCCGAGCGCTTTTGCTACGCAGGCCTCAGCCACATTCGTACGGACGAGATTGGGAACGTCTTTGCCATGTGGCCGGCCAGCAGCTTGCCACCGGAGAGCACCGGCCCGGTTGTCGTCCTCTCCGCGCATCTCGACACCGTCTTCCCGGCCGCCACTCCGCTACAACCCGTGCTCGATGGCGATACGCTTCACGCGCCCGGCTCATGCGATAACGCAGCCGGCATCATTGGGATGCTGGCGATAGCTCATGCAATAGTTGAAGCCAAGCTCACCGTTCCCGCGCCCATCATCTTCCTCGCCAATGTCGGCGAAGAGGGCGAAGGCAACCTCCGCGGCGTCCGCCATCTCTACCACAACGACACACTCGCCAGCCGCATCGCCGCGCACATTGTTCTGGACGGCGCAGGCACCGACGAAGCCGTCACGCAGGCTCTCGGCAGCCGACGCCTCAGCATTCATGTCAAAGGCCCCGGCGGGCACAGCTTCTCTGACTTCGGCCGACCCAACCCCATCCTCGCCCTCGCCGCAGCCATTGAGACCATCGGCCGCATCCATCTGCCTGAGGAGCCGCGCTCCACGCTCACGGTCGGAACCATAGAAGGCGGCACCAGTGTGAATTCGATTCCCCAGTTCGCACGCGCCGCAGTCGACCTCCGCTCCACCAGCCCTCATCAGCTCGTCCGCCTTGAGGTCGAAGTCAACCGCGCAGTTGAAGAATCCGTCTCCGCCCACAACATCGAGCAGATAACAAAGCCCAACTACAACGCCGACCGCGACCAGCTCACCTTTACCATTGATAAGATCGGCGACCGCCCCGCTGGCCGGCTACCGCTCGACAGTCCTCTGCTTGAAGCGCTCCGCGCCGTCGACCGCCATCTCGGCCTCAAGACCAGCCAGCGCCTCGGCTCAACGGACGCCAACATACCGCTCTCCATCGGCGTCCCGTCGCTCTCGCTCGGCGCAGGCGGCGAAGGCGGCGGCGCGCACACCACGGCCGAGTGGTACTCCGCGCGGGGGCGCGAACTGGCCCTCAAACGCATTCTTTTACTGCTCTTGTCGATGACCGATTGGGCGGCGATTCAGTAAATTTCTTGATAATCAGCCGCCCCTTGTGCCAGCATCCATACATGCGCCGCATATATCTCTTCGCACTCGCTGCTCTCTTCATCTCCGCTTCCCTCTTCGCCCAGGCCTCCAAGCCCGCCGCCGACCTTGTCTACATCAACGCCTGGATCTACACCGGCGAAGGCCTTTGGAACGGCCGCCCGCGCGTCGTTGACGCCATCGCCATCAAAGATGGCAAGGTGCTGGCCGTCGGCACCACCTCTGAAATTCAGAAGCTCGTAGACCCGCACACCGTCGTGCATGACCTCAGCGCGCTC
>CAIMNN010000346.1 GCA_903842845.1 uncultured Acidobacteriaceae bacterium
GGCCCACTGCGACGACTGAAGCTCACCAGCACCAGCACTGCAAGCGCGAGCAATCCATAACGCAGCATCGTCTGCGCCGGGCCAGCGGAGAAGCTCCACACCGAACGCACATCCCCATGCAGCGATTCATCCCAATACACATGATGCCCCGCCGCAGGACCCACCGAGTTCAACAGCAGGTCAAGATTGTTGGCGCGCGACACGCTCGCGTTCTCAAGCGGCGTCGCGCTCGCCCACCACACAACATGGCCTTTGTTGTAGTTGTACTCGACAACCGCCGGCTGCCCCGCGCAATTGAACTCCACACGATGCTCAGGATTCGCCGACTTCCACGACGCCGATGGCACCATCCACACTTCGCCTGTCGAAGCCAGCGCGTCAAAACCTTCCGGCTTCAATTTGCATGCGGCAAAGCTGAACTCATCCGCCTCTTTGCTCGCGCCATCAGGCATCAACGCGCCGCCCTGAATTCCCGTCGCCAGCACGCGCCCGCCGCTGTCGAGGATTTTACGCATCGCCTTCATGTCGTCTGCGCTGTACTGGTACGGCTCGGCGATGATGACAATCGTCTGCGGCCCGGCCTCCGCGGCCAACTCCGCAAGCGGCCGCTCCCAATGCTCGATCGTGTAACCGGAACGCGCCAGCGTCTCATACGCCGCGCTCGCCCCGTGCCTGCCGTGAGTAAAGCTAGAAGGCGTCGGATTTTCCTTCTCGTCCTTATCGCGCGTGAAGATGCCGGCAAGGATCGCCAGCGCCAGCGCCAGGAAGACAACGCTGATGAGCAGGATGCGGTCTTTCTTGTCGAGCGACGATAGGAACTTGATATCCAACACTGAGGAGAGGAATCTCCCGATAGCGGAGAGAAATTTCATCGCTTCCCTCCCGCCGCCGATCCTTTATCGATCAGCTCGCGCGCAACCTTCGTCGCATTGGCGTAAGTCGATTCATCCGCTTCGCGCCCGCCATACCAGATGCGCTCAAAGTTCCGCGTCAAGTTGAGCAATCCACCGCGCCGCGGGTCATCATTCTTGAGCAGCTTCAAATACTCGCGCGGAGTGCGCGCCTTGTCCGCCGGCCACAAGCGCATCGACTCCATCCGCGAAATCGACGCCCAGTACAAATAATGAATCGCCTCGCGCCACTCGCCCTCAGCCGCCGCGGCCTCAGCATCCTTCCACCACAACTCCCAACCGCGCGCGGATGGAGCGCCCGCAACTAAATCGAACCCATCCGGCACCACACGCAACCGCAACCGTCGTTCGCTCTGGATCATCGCCCAGATCAGCAGCGCGCCAACAATCACGAAGAAGCCGATCATCACCGCGCGGCCCAACCACTGCGCGCCCGCCGTCACCTTGTTCAAACCGTCAAAGATGTTGTTCAGCCACTCGCCTATTTTCTCGAGCGCGCGATTTTTCTCCGGTTCCGGGCCTATGTCGCTGTAAATTCCCTGTGACAGCACCTGCTTCAACGTCTCGTGTTCGCGTTGATGATTGTTCGCCGCCACCGCCTCAAGATGCTGCGCCTGTGCAAGGTCTGCATTCAACCGCGCAACAGCGTCGGTCAAAAGTTCACTGGTGGTTTTTTTGCGAATGGCGACAATCTGCTTAATCGCCTCTGCCGGCGATTGCTGCACACCGGTCTCCGGCTCGTCGTCGTCATCGCTGTCTCCGCTTGCTCCGCTTCTGCCGGCTTTCTTGTTCGCGTCGGCTGCACTGCCGGCGTTCGCTTTGGCATCTGACTTCTCATCCGGCTGCTGCGCTTTTACAAACAGATTCCGCAACCAGTTGTAACGCACCTCGCGCGTCGCCACGCCCGGCGCATCCACCGACTCGTCATCACCAACAAGTGCGGGGTCGCAGCTGCCAAAGTTGCGCGCCGCTGCGCACTGCTGCACCAGCGGAATCAGCGCCTGCAAGTGCGATTGATATTCAGCCAGCGATGTCGAGTGCGGCGGCGTCTTCTCTGGCTTCTTGTCTACATGCACATTCTCGACTTTGACATGCACATCGGGCGGAGGCTTCGGCACCTGTGCGCGCACGCCCGCAACCAGTGCGACGAGCGACAACGCCAGAATGATGTGTCCACGTCTCATGCCGTCGGAAGCGCTCCTGGCATCACCGGCGGCTGCGGCTCAGTTACCGGCTCCAGCCGCTTGCGCAGATCGTCATAGAGTATTGCCAGCATGCCGTGAATCGCCGATTGCTGCACCGCGATGATGATAGTGATGAACACCGCGTATAACGCGACGCCAAGCCCTATCAGCACGCCGAGCAGTACCGGGTTCTGTTCAGCATGGCCTGCAACTCCCACTATCACGCCGATGATGACAAAAAAGTAGATAAAAAATCCCACCACCATCTGCACCGCATACATCATCAGGAAGACCATCAGCAACGAGCCGAAGATGCGCCAGAAATTGTTCTGCGTAAGCTGCCAACTGCGCGCCATCGCCTTGGCCGCGCCCAGGTCCTCGCCCACCGCGGCATAGCTCGATAGGATAAACCGGATGCCCAGCCAGATCGTGTAGCAAGCCGCAGGAATGTAAAACACAATAAACAGCAGTGGCATGAATGCAAAAGCGGTTGCCTTGTCCTCGCTGCCACGCGTGGCCAGCGCAATCACGCCCGCCACACCACCAAGCAACACCGCCGCGCCGGCAAACACAGGCAGTGCGATGATGAGCAACTGGCGGATGACCAGCCATAAAAAACGCCAGAAGCGGCTGAAGGCATAGCCCCACGCTTCGCCGGAGCTCACGGGCTCGTTGCGGTTGGCACGCAGTGAGACCAGCGCCACCGCCGGAAGATACAGAACAACAAGTATGATCATCAGCGGATAGAGAACAGCAAGCGGCAGCAGATACCACACAAAATCAGATAGCTCCGGATGCTCGACACCGCTCTGCGTCAGCGAGAAGATGCGCCAGAACAGCGGCCCCATGCATGCCAGCAAAACCACAATGATGATGGCGCCATAGCTGAGGCTCACGCCTATCAGCGTCCGCCACTTGGTGCGCATCAGTTCAAAAAACCGCGACAACACCATGCCGAATGTCATGGGAACGTAATTCATTGCTCGCCTCCTGTTCGATTCTGCGCGTCTATCTTGTCCGCTGCAATCTGTGTCCGGTCAAACCACGTCGCCGGCGTTGCTTCGGTTGCCACGGTCGCCTGCATCGCGTTTGCATCCACCAGCCCCGCCTGCTCCATCATGCGCTCAATATCGTAACCCTCTTTGCGCACCCGCTGGTCGAAGTAGAACACGGTCAGCCCTATCGAGTAGACCGGCTTCACCATCACCTGCGCCAGGAACGCTCCGCCGTAGTAGCAGATAACGAAGATCGTCACCATGATCTGCTGCTGTGCCTCGGAGCCGGACTTCTCCATCATCATCGAGACCACGACCAGCGGAATCATCGCAATAAAAATAATCACCATCGTCACGGCGACGGTCAGCGCGTAGACCAGCAGCCCAAAGATGAAGATGCGGCCGACGCTCTCTTTGGTGAGCTGGTAGCTGCGCTTCACCGATTTCCACGGCCCAAGATCCTCTTTCGTCGCCGCTGCAAAGGCCAGCGATAGACGAATCATCGCCAGCGCAGCATACACAAGCAGTGCGAGGCTGAGAATGATGGCAATCAATGTGCCAACAACCAGCAGGCCCGTCGAGCTGGACTCCCCCAATGCCGCTCCGAGAACCGCAAACAGCATGAAACCGCCGAAGAACAACGCGCCGGGAGCAATGAACGCAAACAACCAGATAAAAAACTGCGTGCCGATGAACCGCCAGCCGCGCTTCCACGCCGCGCCTAGCGCCGCGCGGATGGTGAGCTTTTCGCCCGCTTCACTCTCGTTGATCCGCACCGCAGCCGTAGTCAGCGCGCCGTTGACCAGCGCAGTGGCAGCAAGCGAGAGCGGCGCAAAAAGCAGGAAGCAGAGCAGAATTGCAAGCGAACCAACCACGCCGGCAAAGACCGGATTCATCGTGCCGATCACACCGCCCACAACGCCCATGCAAACCGCCGTCACTATCACCAGCAGCGTCGGCAGTAAAGCCGTCCCGGCAAAGAGCAGAAAATTCTTCCGGTAGATCTGAATGGTCCGGTCGAGAATTTCGCCCAGGCTCATCGGGCGCATGACTTCACTCATTCGCTCGTCCCTTCGGCAGGCGCAACCAGA
>CAIMNN010000347.1 GCA_903842845.1 uncultured Acidobacteriaceae bacterium
ACTACAGGCCATCTTCGAGTTCCAGACCATGATCGCCGAGCTCACCGGCATGGACGTGGCCAACGCCAGCATGTACGACGGGTCGACAGGTGCGGCTGAGGCGGTGATGATGGCCGTGCGCGTGACGGGGCGCTCGCACGCAGTGGTTGCGAAGTCGCTGCATCCCGAGTACCGCGAGGTGCTGGCGACTTACACACAGCATCAGGGGATTCCGGTTACGCTGACCGGTTACGACGATCAGACAGGGCGCATTGACCTCGCCGCGCTCGACGCCGCCATCACCAGCGAGACCGCAGCCGTGTTGGTGCAGAGCCCCAACTTCTTCGGCGTTGTTGAGGACATTCCCGCCATCGCCGCAATTGCACACGCAAAGGGCGCGTTGTTGATCGTCTCCATCGCCGAGGCCATCTCACTCGGCATCGTTGCGCCGCCCAAAGAGGCCGACATCGTCAGCATGGAGGCGCAGTCGTTTGGCGTCGCGCCGACTTACGGCGGGCCATTCTGCGGAGTGATTGCGGCGCGCGAACAGTTTGTGCGGCAGATGCCGGGGCGCCTTGCAGGCCAAACGGTGGACCACGACGGAAATCGTGGATTTGTTTTGACGCTCTCGACGCGCGAGCAGCACATACGCCGCGAGAAGGCGACGTCGAACATCTGCACCAATCAGGCGCTGGTCGCGCTGATGGCGACGATATTTTTGACGGTCTACGGCAAGGCCGGCATACGCGAGCTCGCCGAGCACAATTTGGCAAAGGCCGAGTACGCGGCGAAGACGCTTGCTGCGTTGCCGGGTGCGAAGTTGCGGTTTAGCGGCGCGCCACGCTTCCACGAATTCGTGTTGGAGACAAAGGAAACGCCCGCCGCGCTGAACGAACGCCTACTCAAAAACAAAATCATCGGCGGCCTCGACCTCGGCAAGTTCTACCCCGAGCTCGGCAACGCGAGTTTGTGGTGCGCAACGGAGCTGACGACGAAGGAACAGATCGAGCGGGTGAAATTCTGAGGTTGATTATGGATGATAAAGTGACACGAAAATTGAGCCTGTGGCAAGAAGTGGGATTCAATGCGCTCGTTTTGTTGCCACTATGTGCAATTCGTATATCTGTTGATCATTTTCACTATCATCGTCCTATTACGAATGAGTTGATTTTTAATGATTCATTTATTTTCGTCGCGATGATAATTTTTCCTATTATTGTGCATTGGTATATTCATGAAACCAATGGTCCACGCAAGAAGGACCCACTTTCTTTGATTAGTGATTCATCAAACAAAGATTCGGCAACTCATCAACACGAGGCAAACTGATGGTCAACGACGTAACGACAAAAAAAGTCCGGCAGCACCAGACCCAGAACGAAGGGCTCATCTTCGAGAAGTCAGCCGCGGGCAAGCGCGGATACAAGCTGCCAGCACTTGACGTGCCCGCCGTTAATGCCAAGCAACTACTTGGCAAAGCGCACCGGGAGGTGCCGGCAGAGCTCCCCGAGGTCAGCGAGATCGAGATCATCCGCCACTTCACGCGCCTCTCCACCTGGAACTACGCAATCGACCTCGGCATGTATCCGCTGGGCAG
>CAIMNN010000348.1 GCA_903842845.1 uncultured Acidobacteriaceae bacterium
CACACTTTGGCATCCCTTGCGCATCAAAAGTGTATCCTCTAATTTCATGGCAAAAGAATTTCAATGGCCGCAGTCAGTCGACTACCTCATCATGGGCGCAGGTGTGGCGGGGCTGCGCGCCGCCATTGAGCTTGCCGAAGAGGCTGACGTGCTGGTCGTGACCAAAGAGAGCCTGAGCGAATCAAACACGCATTACGCGCAGGGTGGCATTGCCGTTGCGCTTGAGGCCGACGACCAGGCGCCGCATCTGGATGACACCATCGCCGCCGGCGACGGCCTTGTGTACGCGCCCGCAGCTGACGTGCTGATTCACGAAGGGCCGACGCGGGTCACCGAGCTCATCCGCTGGGGCGCAAACTTTGACCGCGAGACGGACGGCGAGCTGATGCGGACGCGCGAGGGCGCGCACTCGCACCCGCGCATTCTGCACTCAAACGGCGACGCCACTGGCGCCGAGATAAGCCGCTCGCTTGTGGCCGCGGCGATGACGCACCCGCGCATACACTTCGCCGAGTGGACGACTGTCGCATGGCTGCTGACCGAGGGCGAACCGAAGCGGGTTATCGGCGCGGAGTTGTACGACCGAGCAAACAATCTGCATCGCGTCTTTGCGCGTGCGGTGCTCATCGCTGCGGGCGGTGCGGGGCAGGTCTATTCGGATACTACAAACCCATCGGTCGCAACTGGCGACGGCATCGCGCTCGCGGCATCCATTGGCGCAGAGCTCGCCGACATGGAGTTCTACCAGTTCCATCCCACGGCGCTTGCTATTGATGGCGCGCCACGATTTTTGCTGAGCGAGGCGCTGCGCGGCGAAGGCGCGTGGCTGGTTAATTCGCGCGGTGAACGATTTATGCCTGCGCTGCATCCGCTTGCTGAACTCGCCCCGCGCGATGTTGTTGCGCGCGCGATTGCACATGAAGGGTTAAGCAGCACACCCGGCGAAGAGCTTCCGGTTTATCTCGACCTCCGCCATTTGACCATCGATTTGCATCACCGCTTCCCGGGCATCTCAGCGACGCTCAAAAAATTTAACCTCGACCTCTCGCGCGATCTCATCCCTGTACGCCCCGCCGCACATTACATGATGGGCGGAATCCGCACCGACCTCGACGGCCGCACCAACATCGCTGGTTTGTATGCCGCCGGTGAGGCTGCATGCACTGGCGTTCACGGTGCAAACCGGCTGGCGTCAAACTCGCTCCTTGAAGGCCTGGTCTTCGGAGCGCGCGCCGCACGCGCAATGCGCGACGACTGCGCCAAGTTGAAGCCGCACAGCGACTATAGTGCGCTTACGCAGCCATCACAGCTCACCGCCGAAGAAGAAATAACGCTGGAAGCGCAGATAACTACGCTCGGCCAACTGATGTGGCGACATGCAGGGCTGCTGCGCGATAAGGCGACCATGCAGGTCGGGCTCGACGAGCTTGCCAAATACACCGCATTCATTTGCGCGCTGATCAAAAGCGGCAAAGGTTCGCGCCGCATCTCTGAGGCGCTCTCGCTCGGCATCGTGGCACGCGCAATTTTGCTCTCGGCGCTGGCGCGCACGGAGAGCCGTGGCGCGCACTACCGCAACGACTTTCCGCTACACGAAGATGCGTACACGCAGAGACATTCAAATCTAAAAAATGACACAGTTGATTTTTTAAAGTGGTAGTTACTCGCGCCGCGCTGCTCGGGCCGCGCGCAAACTAAATATCAAACAAACCAAAAGTATCGCCACGATCACTACCAATGAAATTCCCACCGGCACATCAAACCACGGTGCTGAGAGCATCTTCAACGCGACAAAGGCCAGCACCGCGCCCAGGCCATAGTGCAAGTAACGCAGCCGGTCGAGCCAACTGCTCAACGCAAAGTAGAGCGAGCGCAGTCCGAGTATCGCCGCGATGTTTGATGTGTAGACCACGAAGGGATTGTGGCTGACGGCGAGCACCGCGGGAATTGAATCGACAGCGAACAACAGGTCCGTCACTTCGACCGCGATGATGACGGGGAGCAACGAGCCTTTGGCTGGTTGCAATTTGCGAATCCACTCCGGGATGACCGCGTGTGCCGAACCGCCGCGCAGCAGCCTGAATGCTGCGTAGAGCAGCAGCGCAGCAAAGCAGTAGGTGAACCAACTGAAGCGCTGCAAGAGCGTGACTCCGCCGGCGATGAAGAGCGCGCGCAGCACAATTGCGCCCATGACGCCCCAGCCCAGAGCACGGCGCTGCCGCGCTGCGCTGATGCGGAAGCCCGCAAACAAAACCAGAAAGACAAAAAGATTGTCGACGCTGAGCGACGTCTCGATGGTGTAGCCGGCAACAAATTCAAGCGCGGTCTGATGGCTGAACGCAGCCGCAACCCACACGGCGAAGCCCGCGGCCATCGCGGCCAGCGCCGCAGTCCACGCCCACGCGAACTTCTGGCTGCGCTCGCCGGGCAGCAGCGAGTCCACGCACAGCAGCGCCAACACCACTGCGTGGAAGCCCAGCCACCACGTCCAGCTTGCTCCGGCTATCATGCCTTCAGCTTACCGTTACCCGCGCGCCGAGTCACCTGGAACTCAGCAGCCGGATGGTCTCGAGCAGCACATCGCCGTCGATGCTCAAGCTCTTCGCGCTCAGCTTGTCCATTGTGTCCTTCTCGGTGTGATGGAAGCTTTGGTTCGGCCCGTAATTTATGTCAACCAGATCAATCGACGGCACGCCGCGCTGCACAAACGGCAGGTGGTCGTCCTCAACCTGCATCTCTTTGCGGAAAAAGTGCGACTCGTTGTGCGACTTCTTCGCCGCCTCCGTCACCAGGTTCACCAGCCAGCCCGTGTCGCGCGTTTCCTTCTGCACGTCGAGCTCCTTGGCACCGATCATATCCGTCAGGATGAAAGCCTTGATCTTTTTGAGTGACCCCTCGGCGCCCCACTTTGCGGCCAGGTGCCGGCTGCCGTAGGTGTTGTCCATGCCGCCCATCGAGTACCAATCCTGAAACGCTTCTTCGCCGTCAAAAAACACCAGCCACACGCTCGGGCCGTCGAGAATGTGCCCACGCAGATGGTTCGCAAGCTCCATGAGCAGCCCGGTCGTTGAGCCGCCGTCATTTGCGCCGACAAACTTGATGTTCTTGAGCGGATAGTTTGTTTCGTAGTGCGTCGCCAGG
>CAIMNN010000349.1 GCA_903842845.1 uncultured Acidobacteriaceae bacterium
ATATGAACTCATGAATGGACCGGAGCTTTATAAGAAAGTTGTAAAGCTGAAAAACCGCATTGCTTACTTGAATGAAAGGGTCGAAGGCAAGTACATTGCAGCAGTACTAGACGATTCAGAGAAGTTTGCACTTTGGGCAGAAGCGGCAGGAAGAAAATTGAGGATTGAGGGGTGGCGAAATGATCCAGCTTGAAATGGCACAGGAACTAGGTAGAGCCAATAACGCCGTTTTAAACTTTTTCATCCGTAAGCTTTGGATTCCTCGTATTTATTTTGACGTGAGTTGGGGAACACAAAAGATTGATGTGCTTGCTGTTGAACGGGATGGCAATGGGGATGTGCATATGGTACGTGTTTCTTCATCCAGGCCGAGTCTCACACCACACGATGTGAATGACAGCGTATTGATATCCACGAGTGAGAAAATTGCGGGCTTACTCGATGATGTTAAATACTTCCAGGGAGAGTTCCGGTATATTGCGCTCCTATTACCGAAGAATTCGAAGAATCATGACTATAAGCCATCTTCCAAACTCGTCAATATGGTCACAGCGAAAGATGGCATCGGCAGAATTGGCATTCTATTAATCGATGTTGCAGCTGATGATTCTACTGTAAAAGTGCTCGTTACCCCTGAGCGTTTTCGTTCATCCAAAGAGCTTGCCGCAAATGTAGATAAGTTCATTGATAAGCATGAGCCTGTCTATAGAGTGCGCGAGTAAAATTTCTCCAACCATGAGCGGACGCGGATTCACGGTAAACAAAAACTGGGACAGCCCAGTGGAGTACGCGATGCCTGAAGGCGTCCGCGTACCCGCCGAGTTGCGCATCGGCGCCGGAGCCGACCCTGTCCGAATCGCACCAGCGACCGTACTCGCTCCAATGGCCGGTGTCACCGACACCGTCTTCCGCCGCTTCATCCGCCACGCCAGTCTCTTCTCGACCACCGCCGAGGCCCACTCGCACGCGGCCACAGGCGCGGAGATTGACGCCATCATCACCAACGCGCAATCCGGCTGCGGCCTGCTGATGACCGAGTTCACCTCGGCCGACGGCCTCTCGCGCATGAGGGAATCCAAGCGCAAAAGGTACCTCACCTTTTACGATGACGAGCACCCAATCGGCGCGCAGATCTTCGGCTCAAACCCCGACACACTCGCCGACGCCGCGCGCATCATCGAAGAGACCGGCTTCGACCTCATCGACCTCAACCTCGGCTGCCCGGCCAAGCGCGTTGTCGGCTGCAACGGCGGGTCGGGATTGCTCAGAGACCTGCCGAAAATAACTGAGATCTTCCGCGCCGTCCGCAAAGCCGTCACCATTCCCTTCACTGTAAAATTCCGCCTCGGCTGGAACGATTCGCAGATCATTTGCGTCGACCTCGCACGCATCGCCGAAAGCGAAGGCCTGAACGCGCTCGCACTCCACGCACGCACACGCGAGCAGGGCTACTCCGGCCAGGCGCGCTGGGAGTGGATTGCCGCGGTGAAGCAGACGGTGGGGATTCCGGTGATTGGCAATGGGGACATTCGCACGCCGGAGGACGCTGTCGCCATGGTTGCGAAGACCGGCTGCGATGCGGTGATGATTGGACGCGCTGCGCCGTCGAATCCCTGGCTCTTCCGGCAGATTGCCGAGTACACGGCGACGGGCCGCTACACGGAGCCGACGCAGTTGGATCGTTACC
>CAIMNN010000350.1 GCA_903842845.1 uncultured Acidobacteriaceae bacterium
CGGCTCCGCCCAACTTGACCACGTACTTCATTCCAGTCCCTCCGCTGCGGGTTTCATTCCAGCCCTTCGGCTTCCGGCCAGTCCATCATTACATTCAAATTCTGCACAGCCTGTCCTGCTGCGCCCTTCAAAAGATTATCAAGGCAGCTCACAATCACTGCCCGCCGCCCGCTCGCATCCAGCTCAAACCCAATGTCCGCGTAATTCGTGTGTACCGAATACTGAATCTGCGGCAATCCCTTCGCATAAAAACGCACCATCGGACTGCCCGCAAAAAACTCCTCGTACACTTTGCAAAGTCCCGCCCGCGTCTGTGCTTCCTTGAAGCGCACATAGATCGTCGACAGAATCCCGCGCGGAATCGGCAGCAGATGTGGCGTAAAAGTGATTGCCTCTCTCTCCAGCCCAATCTGCTCCAGCAACTCGCCCAAATGGCGGTGACCAAAAACACCATACGCTGACAAGTTATCGGCTGCATACATAAAATGCGTCTTCGCCGTCGGAGCTTTTCCTGCTCCGCTCACACCGCTCTTCGCATCCGCCACAATCCCGCAACTCAAATCCACCAGCCCGGCAGCCACCAGCGGCTTCAGCGCCAAAATCACGCTTGTTGCATAGCAACCCGGATTCGCCACCAACTGCGCTCCAGCAACCTCCGCTCGATGCAACTCCGGCATCCCGTAGACAGCCTGCTTCTGCACTGCCGCGGCCTGCTCCGTGCCTTCATCCTCAAACGCATATACCGCGCGATTCGCCGCTTCCGTCAGTCGCCACGCGCCGCTCAAATCAATCACGCGGATGCCGTGCTTCAACGCCACCGGCGCCTCTTCGCGAGATAGCTCATGCGGAGTCGCCAGAAACAAAACCTCAACCCCGCGCGCTGCAAGCAGTTCCCAGCTGAATGGCTCCTGCTTCAACTCGCCCGCCCCATGGCTCCCCGCCAGATGCGGATGAATCTCGGTCAGCGGAACTCCGCCCCGCGCCACATCCTTTGCATCCACGCGACCGGCAAACACGGGCGGCTTGCCCTTCAGCCGTGGGTGATGCAACAGCAGCCGCGCCAACTCGGCTCCTGAATATCCTGTCACTCCAACTACCGCGGTTTGCACTGTCTCTTTCATGAATCCAGCATCACCTTTATCTTTGCTTCCACTTCCGCTGCCCGCTTTGGATCAGCGCAGATAATCAACACCGTGTCATCGCCGGCCACCGTTCCCAGAACCTCCGGCCAGCCCTCGTAATCCAGAGCCGCCGCCACCGGCTGCGCGCCCCCCATCACCGTCGCTACAACCACCTGGTTCATGGCCTGCCGCGCACGCAGCGCAAAGCTTTCAATCATCTCTGCAAATGACGGAGGGCTGTCGTCCTCCACCGTTGCTGCAGTCGTGTTCCTGTGTCCATTCGGAAGCGAGTAGCCCCCCGGTCCCTTCGAAAGCTGCAACTCGTGAATGTCGCGTGAAAGTGTTGCCTGCGTCACCTCAATGCCGCGTCGTCGCAGCTTGCGGCGCAACTCGTCCTGGTTAGCCACCGCCGAACTCGACAGCACTTCCCGGATTGCATTCAGACGTAGATCTTTCATTACGGCTTCCAAAAGGCAAAAAATAAAGCGCGGTCCGCCTCGCGGAACCGCACTCGTATAAATATACAATTCGCCCGCATAACTATGCAAGCCGACTCTTCCAGCCCTAATTCAGCAGCGCTTTTCTCCGCCGCTTCTCTTCATACATCGCCTCATCCGCCTTGGCCAGCAACTCTTCCAGTGTCCCGTGGCTATGACCTTCTGCTGTCACGTGCCCGATGCTAAACGCAAGGCCTACCTCTCGACCGGTTGCCAGGTTACGATCCGTCGCGCACTCCTCCA
>CAIMNN010000351.1 GCA_903842845.1 uncultured Acidobacteriaceae bacterium
CTCACCTCCATCACCGCTCCTGAAGAAGACGGCGAAACCTTCGAGGCCAACGCAATTCTCAAGGCCATCTATTACTCGCAATTCGCTCCCGGTGAACTCGTCCTCGCCGACGACTCCGGCCTCGAGGTCGACGCACTCGCTGGTGCCCCCGGTGTTCGCTCCGCGCGCTTCGCAGCCGATGCCGGCGTCACCGACTCCCCCGACGCCATGGACAACACCGACGTCTGGAACAACATCGTCCTGCTGCAAAAACTCGCCGGCGTTGAGATTGAAGCACGCACCGCCCGCTACCGTTGCGTCCTCGCCCTCGCATGCGACGGCCAACTCCTCCACACTGCCTCCGGCGCAGTCGAAGGCCTCATCCTCGAGGCCCCTCGCGGCCACGGCGGCTTCGGCTACGACCCGCTCTTCTTCCTCCCCGCGCTCAACCAGACCATGGCCGAGCTCGACATCGAAACCAAGCTCTCCCTCAGCCATCGCGGCCGCGCGCTCGCCGCCCTGTTGATGGAACTAAACCCCGCATCGCATCCATAAAATCCCATTTCAATCCGCCTGTATTTGCAAGCTTTCCCTCGCTTGACGCTCACAACTCTCACACCCAATAATGGGAGAGTCAATGCACAGGGTTCCTTGGCTCTCTATCGATTTCCGGTCCGATTCTGGCCCGGAAGCAGCCGTTCCAGAGAACTGAGAATCGCTTCAAACCCTCCATTTATAAGGGTTTCTAGCCCCTGTCCGAGTAACTGGCCTTTCAGCCCAAAGCCGCTCTCAAACTTAGAGGAGCCAATCCACGATGGCAACCACGCAACACGTACCCACCGTCAAAAAGGGAGTCGCACCGTTGCGCGCCGGTGAGGGGTATTCCTTCCTCCTCCGCCGCCTCCACTCGCTCCTCGGCATCATCCCGCTCGGCGCTTTCCTCCTCGAGCACTTGCTCTCGAACTACGAGGCCCTCCACGGACCCGTCGCCTACGGCTTGCAGGTCCGCTTCCTCAATAGCCTGCCGCTCGTCCGCGTCCTCGAGTGGCTCTTCATCTTCCTGCCGCTGCTCTACCACGCCTTCTACGGCCTCTACATCTGGATTCGCGGCAATTCCAACATCATCTACTATCCCTGGGCAGGCAACTGGCTCTACACCTCCCAGCGTTGGACCGGCATCATTGCCTTCGTCTACATCACGCAGCACGTCATACGCCAGCGCTTCATGGGCGTCATGCTCCCTGAGCACCCCGGCGCATCCTTCGCCAAAGTTCAGGCCGAGCTCTCCAACCCCTGGATGCTCGCCTTCTACATCATCGCCATGATCGCCATCTGCTCGCACTTCAGCTACGGCATCTGGCTCTTCTGCGCCAAGTGGGGCATCACCCCCGGCACCAAGGCACGCAAGCGCTTCGGATACGTCTGCGCTGCTCTCTTCGTCGCACTCACCATCTTCGGCCTATCCAGCATCTACGCCTTCGTCGCAATTCCTGAGTACAAAAACGCTCCGCACGAAGTGCCGCTAAGCCTCTCGCAACCTGCAACCTCCAGCATCGCCAGTTAATGTTTTTCGTCTAGGCCCTATTAACTAGGCCCTAGGCCCTGTTTTTACGAAAGGAATTCTCATGGCAGCACCGAAGATTATCGTGGTTGGCGGCGGATTGGCAGGCCTTTCGGCAGTCATCAAGATCGCCGAAGCAGGCGGCAGCGTCGACCTATTCTCCATCGTCCCCGTCAAGCGCTCCCACTCCGTCTGCGCACAGGGTGGCATCAACGCCGCCAAAAACCTCAAAGGCGAGGGCGACACACCCGCACTGCACTTTGACGATACCGTCTACGGCGGCGACTTCCTTGCCAACCAGACACCCGTCAAAAACATGTGCGAGGCCGGCCCCGCCATCATCGACCTCCTCGACCGTATGGGCGTGCCCTTCAACCGCACCCCCGAAGGCCTTCTTGACTTCCGCCGCTTCGGTGGAACCCTCTTCAATCGCACCGCCTTCGCCGGCGCAACCACAGGCCAGCAGCTCCTCTACGCGCTCGACGAACAGGTCCGCCGCTACGAGTCCGAGAACAAGGTCAAAAAGTTTGAAGGTTGGGAGTTCCTCTCCGCTGTCGTCGACTCCAAGGGCAACTGCCGCGGCATCACCGCCATGAACCTCCGCACCATGGAACTCACCAGCTTCCCTGCCGACGCGGTCATCATCGCCACAGGCGGCGTAGGCGCAATCTTCGGCAAAAGCACAAACTCCGTCGTATGCACCGGCTCGGCCCAATCCGCCGTCTATCAGCAGGGCGTCTACTACTCCAACGGCGAGTTCATCCAGGTCCACCCCACCTCCATCCCCGGTGAAGACAAGCTCCGCCTCATGTCCGAGTCAGCTCGCGGCGAAGGTGGACGCGTATGGGTTCCGCGCAAGGCCAGCGACCCGCGCCCGCCCAAACAAATTCCCGAAGCAGACCGCTGGTACTTCCTGGAAGAGTGGTACCCCAAGTACGGCAACCTCGTCCCGCGCGACATCGCGAGCCGCGAGCTCTTCCTCAAGTGCTTCCACGGCCACGCCGGCGTCTTCAACACGAAGAGCGGCAAGAACGAGAACGAGGTCTACCTCGACCTCACGCACATCCCGAAGGACGCCC
>CAIMNN010000352.1 GCA_903842845.1 uncultured Acidobacteriaceae bacterium
GATTGTGCCGCGAGTCGTCTCGTCACCTGCGCAGCGTGCGGCCGCGGCCGTGTAAGCGTACAGCGCTTCGGCTGCGGTGATGGATTCTTCCGGCAGAATCGTCTGCCCATCGCGCGTGCGGCGCGTAACAGCCGAGTAGATGCCAGCTATCGGCGATTCATTCTCGACCACCGGAGCGTCCGACGAAAATGCAACATTGATTCCCGCGCGCAGCATTGAGCGGAATGGATAAAGCTGCGGATAAAGCACGTCCGGCAACGCGGTAAGGAAATTTGCGCCAAGCTCATCGAGAAATATCGGCTGCGTCGCTACATGCAATCCGAGCTTTGCAATGCGGCGAAGCTGGTCGGCGTTCGGCAACCCCAGATGTTCAATACGATGCGAGCTTGGGCCGAGCTCCTCCAAAACAGAGACGAGGTCTTCGATAGTGACGTCGCCGATTGCATGCGTCGAAATACGCCAGCCAGCCTTGTGCGCAGGCGCAAACAACTCGCGCATCTCTTCGCGCGGCAACCGAACGAGTCCGCATGCGTCGGAATTTTTGTATGGCACGCTCAGCGCCGCTGTCGCGCCGCTCAGTCCGCCATCGGCGAGGAACTTGACGGTGTCGACCTTGAGGAACGGACTCCGATAAATCGGCGGCAACTGCGTAAGTCTAGTCGTCCCGTCAGGTTTGCCCAGCGGCATCACCAGCACACGCGCAGGCAACTCATGCGCGCGCTCCATCTCGTGATAAACGGCAAGCAGGTCTGGGTGCACTCCGCAATCGGAACTCGCAGTGATACCCAACGAAACCTGATGCTTCAGCGCAGCCGTGAGCATCGCCTTGTACTCGGCGGCGCTCGGCGGCGGCGTTACGCGATTCACCAGACCAATCGCCGTTTCGTGCAGCAGCCCATTCGGCTCGCCCTTTGCGTCGTGCTCAATCAACCCGCCCTCAGGCGCAACCGTGTGACGGTCGATTCCCGCCAGCGCAAGTGCGCGTGAGTTCGCAACAAAAATATGTCCGCAGGTGCGCGTCAACACAACAGGCCGGTCCGGCGCTGCGCAGTCCAGATCAGCACGCGTCGGCCGACGCTTTTCATCGAGAGAAATTTCATTAAACCCGCGACCGAGAAGCCACGAACCCACAGGAAGAATTTTGTTGCGCTCTGCAATTTGCTCAACAATCTGCGCGACACTCTTCGTCTTGCGCAGGTCGAGCGATGTCGTCAGCAGTTGGCCAATCTTCCAAATATGCGCATGCGCGTCTTCAAATCCGGGCACGAGCGTCGCTCCGCCGAGGTCGATGCGCTTGACTCCAGCTGACGAAAGCTCGCCTTTGCTGCCGACCGCGACGATCTTGCCGCCGGCAACTGCAACCTCAGCCGCGCGTTCCCCATTCACCTGCGTGAGGACGTTGGCGTTGGTGAAGAGCTGCTCGAATTGGGTCTGCCCGGCCATTATTTTTTTGCTGCAAAGTGTTCGGCGTTCACCGCTTCAATGCACTTGCCGACAACGCTGAGCCCCTCGGTCATCATATCGAGCGGCGTGTTGAGCGCGGGCAGGAAGCGCAAACAATTCGAGTACAAACCGGCGCGCATCAGAATCACGCCCTTCGCCGCCGCGCCCTTCACGATTGCCACAACCTCAGTTGCTGCGAGCGGTTCCTTCGTCTCACGATTCTGCACAAACTCGATCAGCAGCATCGGCCCAAGTCCGCGCACATCGCCGATGATCTCGTACTCGCGCTGCCAGCCTTCGAAGGTCTTGCGCATCAAATCGCCGAGTTTGTTGGCGTGTGCCATGAACTCCGGCTCGCGGATCATCTTCAGCGCCGCAATCGCCGCAACGCAGGCAACAGGGCTGCCGCCGTAGGTTCCGCCCACTCCGCCGAGATGCGCCGAGTCGATTATCTCCGCGCGGCCTGTGACTGCGCTGATGGGCATGCCCGCGCCGAGCGACTTCGCGCTGACAAGAAGGTCGGGCACAATTCCATAATGCTCACTGGCGTAGAGCTTGCCCGTGCGCCCCGTACCGCACTGAATCTCGTCTGCGATGAACACGATGCCATGCTGCGTACTGAGCGCGCGCAACTTCTCAAGAAACTTTGCGGGCACCGGAACAAACCCCGCCTCACCCTGTACCGGCTCGATGAGGATTGCCGCAACAGCCGATGGGTCGACCTGCGCGATCATCGCGTTGTCCAACTGTGAGCACGCAAAGTCGATGTACTCTTCCTCGGTCATACCCTTCGGCGTGCGATACGGATTCGGCATCGGC